>JBAZZS010000003.1 GCA_041658685.1 Candidatus Gracilibacteria bacterium
CCGGCTCCGAGACCGACCCCGCCAGCGCCAGCGCCTACACAACCGGCTCCGAGACCGACCCCGCCAGCGCCAGCGCCTACACAACCGGCTCCGAGACCGACCCCGCCAGCGCCTGTAGCGGCGCCTTCGTCGCGATTAACCAGTGCTTCTTCCACTTCTTTAGAGCCAGAGTCTTTGACTAGGACCTCTCCTCGTTTAGAGAGAATTGCCGCTGTGGTTACGATTCTTAATGAACCCGTGCCTCCTGCTCCCACAAATCAATTTATTGTGTCTAGTCCGGATCCCCTTAGGCATTATAAGGGAGTTGTTTCCCGTGCTTATCTACGGGCTCAAGAATTGGGATTAATTAATGATAGATCTTTTGCAAATAATTCGCGTCAGCAAAGGGATTCATTAATTCAGGCTTTAGGAAGGAATAGTATTCCGAATATAATTTTAAGATGTAATTTTTAAGTGGGTTTTTAAAATTCTCTCTTAATTTTTTATTTATTCCACGTTATACTTCCTTTTACGTGAGTTTTTTAATATGTCTTTGAAAAATTATGCCCCCTAAGAAAAAACAACAGACTCAGAATGATAAGAAGATTCTCGGCGAGGAAGTCTCAACGACCCGCGAAGCTTCTATGCATGGCGTTCAAAGCAGTGATAAACCGGAGCAACTTTTTCAATTTGTTTCCGATTTTACTCCAAAAGGGGATCAACCGCGTGCCATTGCTCAACTTGTGGATGGACTTAAAAAAGGCCAGCGCCATCAGACGTTATTGGGAGCCACGGGAACAGGAAAAAGCCTTGTCGCGGATTCCAATGTTTGGCTTTATCGTTTACGACAAGGCCAATACGAATCTTTTGAGTCTTCCATCGGGGAAGTCGTGGATCATATGATTCATCAATCCAAACATGTTGTTCGAGATCGAGATGATGTTGAAATTGCTTTTGATACTTTTTGTCCGGAACTCCTTTATGCAGCTAGCATCAATCCAAATACCGGACAGTCTGAAATTAAGCGTATCACCGCTTATCAACGTCATCTTTCACCTGCTTATTTGTATGAAGTTGAAACTCGATGCGGGAGAAAAGTTCAAGTAACAGGAGATCATAATTTTTGGGTTTTGCGTAAGGGGCAATTGGTGTTAACTCGCACCGAAGCGCTTACGAAAAATGATTGTATTCCTTTGCCTCGTTGCCTGGAGTCTTTGGCTCCTCAAAAAGATTTAAAAACAATAGATTTGTTGCGTTATTTGGAACGTGAGGATCTTTTTGTGGAAGCGCAACAAGATTTAAAAGAAATGGTTTTGGCAGTTGGGGAAAATGCCGCGAGAAGAAATTTACATGGAGCTTTGTTGCGTCCGCGAGCTGAGAAATTTAGCGCTGTGAATTCCGGAAGAGAACGATTGTCTGCGGCCGCATATTCCCGTTTTATGGGAGGGAGGAATGGTCACGGAGTTCTTGGTTCTTTGCATTCGCCCACTTCATTCCTTTTGGATCTTCCCGTTACGTCGGATTTTTTGAAATTGCTTGGTTTATTCATCGCTGAAGGATGCACAACGTCTCGTAGTGTTTGTTTGTCGGTTCGTGAAGAAGAATTGGTTCGGCAAATTTCAGGGATTTTAGATCGAATGAAGTTTTCTTATGGCCGGAGAAAAACAGATGGAGATTTTTATGTGAATGATAAGACTTTCGCTGTATTTTTTAGGACGATTGCCGGTCATGGTGCTTTTAAAAAACAATTGCCGGATTTTTGGACGGAACTTTCGTTGGAACAGTTGGGCTTGTTGTTGAATATGTATTTTACCGGAGACGGATGGGTGGATAAAAATGACGTGAAATGTACGACGGCGAGTGAGAAATTGGCTTCACAACTTTTGTATGCGTTGAATCGATTTGGCATTTGGGGTCGGTTGAAAAAACGTTGGCAACGTGCCACCAATTCAACGAATCCGGGGAATTGGTATTATCAAATCACAATTTCCGGACAGTCTTCGCTTAAATGTTTTTCTGAAAATATTGGATTTTCTTTGGGGCGAAAAACTTGCAAATTGGAGCGTCTTTTAAAGAGGGTTTCTTGCGAGAATACCAATGTGGATTTGGCTCCCGGTGCAGGTGTCTTTTTGAAACGCCTTCGCGAAAAATATAGCTTATTCCAGCGGCAAATGGCTTGTTATGCGGGATTGGGACGTGCTGCAATAGGTATGATTGAGCAAGGGAAACGGCAGATTTCACAACAGGCTTTGAGACGATTTTTAGAACAATGGCCCCATGGGGAATCCGAGGATATTTTGAGCTTAAAACTTTTAACAAAATCGTATTGGACGCCGGTTGAATTTTCTAAAAAATATCTTTCCAAAGAAAAATACGTTTATGATTTTTCAGTGGAAGACAATGAGACTTTTTTGGCCGGATTTGGCGGAATGTATGTGCATAACACCATGACCATCGCGAAAGTCATTGCCGAGGTTCAGCGTCCCACCATCGTGATCGCGCACAATAAAACCCTTGCCGCTCAACTTTGCTCTGAGTTTCGGGAATTTTTTCCGAACAATTCCGTGCATTATTTTGTTTCGTATTACGACTATTATCAGCCTGAGGCGTACAACCCACACACAGATACGTACATTGAAAAAGACGCGGCCATCAATGAGGAAATCGATAAGTTTCGTCATGCGGCAACCATGCATCTTCTCACGCGGCGCGATGTGATTATTGTGGCTTCGGTTTCTTGTATTTACGGCCTCGGTTCTCCGAGCGAATACCTGGATCTCAGTATTGAAATTAAGGCCGGGGACAGCATTCCGCGCGACCGTTTGCTTCGTCGGCTCACGGATTTGTTGTACACGCGCGCGGCTATGGATTTTAAACCCGGCATGTTTCACGTGCTTGGCGATACGGTGGAGATTTTGCCGCCGGGCCAGGATTTTGCGTATCGGTTGGAGTTTTTTGGAGATGAAATTGAGCGAATTTCCGAGGTGGACGCGTTCACCGGGGAGCTTCAACATGAAATGGAATCCATTCGACTTTTTCCGGCCAAACACGCCATCACAACCAAGGAGCGTATTGAGAAATCGGTTCAGCAAATTCGCGCAGACCTTGAGGTTCGCGTGGAGGAATTGCAAAAAAGCGGGCGCATGATTGAGGCGCAACGCCTGCGCACCAAGACCGAATACGATCTCGAAATTTTGATCGAAACCGGGTATTGCCCGGGTGTTGAAAATTACACGCGCTATTTGAATGACCTTAAGCCCGGCCAGCCGTCCGCCACATTACTCGATTATTTTCCGGATGATTTTTTGATGGTGATTGATGAATCGCACATGACGGTTCCCCAAATCGGGGCCATGTACAACGGGAATTTCAGTCGCAAACAGACCTTGGTGGAGTATGGATTTCGTCTCCCGTCTGCGCACGACAATCGACCGCTCAAGTTTGAGGAGTTTGAAAATTATATGAAGCAGGTGATTTTTGTTTCCGCCACGCCGTCCAAATACGAGTACGAGCACACGCCAAAAGAATCGATTGCCGAACAAGTCATTCGTCCGACCGGTTTGTTGGATCCCGAAATTGAAGTGCGTCCGACCGAGGGTCAAGTCCCGGATTTACTCGAGGAAATTAAGAAACGCACGGTTCAAAAAGAACGAACCCTTGTCACGACTTTGACCAAACGGGCCTCAGAAACGCTGACCGATTTTTTGACGGAAAAAGGCATTGCGGTTCGCTATTTGCACTCGGATGTGGATACGCTCGAGCGTGTGGAAATTTTGCGCGATTTTCGATTGGGAAAATTTGATGTGTTGGTGGGAATCAACTTGCTGCGTGAGGGACTCGACTTGCCCGAGGTTTCATTGATTGGAATTTTGGATGCGGATAAACAAGGATTTTTGCGGTCTGCTACGGCGCTCATTCAAACCATTGGTCGTGCAGCGCGCAATGTGAATGGTCGGGTGATCATGTATGGCGATAAAATTACGGATGCCATGAAACAGGCGATTGATGAAACCGACCGTCGTCGTACGATTCAGCGTGAGTACAATACTAAGCATGGCATTACGCCGGAAACGATTGTAAAAGCCGTGAAAGATTTAATGCTTCATCGTCAAGATGCGGCCAAAAAACAGGTTCGTCATTACGACAAACGCAAGATTCCCAAGAGCGAAATCAGCCGACTTGTTGAGTCTTTGGAGGCGGAAATGGATTTGGCGTCGCAGAATATGGAATTTGAAAAAGCCGCGGAATTGAGGGATGAAATTGAGAGTCTGAGAGAGGGGCTTTAGGCGTCACACTGAGTTGGAATGTCACACTGAGCCTGTCGAAGTGTGACCTCAAGAAGAGGTTTGTCCTTGAATGTGTCCTTCGACAGGCTCAGGACGACATAAAAAAGCTCACCATGGCAAAAGGTTGGAGTATAATACTTGCATGAGAAAAACATACTGGGTTTATATTTTGAGATGTTCGGATAATTCTTTTTATACTGGAGTTACGAATCATTTGGATCGTCGCATGAATGAGCATTTTGAAAGTGATGATTTGAATGGATACACTTGCACTAGGAAGCCCTTAACATTGGTTTATTATGAGGAATTTGGGGATATTAAAGAGGCCATTATTCGTGAAAAACAAATCAAGAAATGGCGACGTGAAAAGAAACAAGCTTTGATTGATGAGAATTTTAAAAAGTTAAAAAATTTATCGAAAAATTATTCTCAATTTTTTAAGAACGAATAACGTTTGATATTTTATTTGTCATACTGAGCTCAGCCTGCCGTGAGCCTGTCGAACGGTCGAAGTATGACCTTAAGAATAGGTTTGTCCTTGAAGGTGTGGTTCGACAGGCTCACCACGACAAAAAAATAGGCTTACCATGACAAAGTATGTAACGAATTGAAGTATTTTATGCTTTTGTTTTTTTTGTTAAGCGTTTAAGGGCTTTGATGGCTTCTTTTGCGGTTTTAAAAGGGCCGATTTGGTCTTTTTGAGAAGAAGCTTTTAGAATTTCTTCTTCGAAGTCAGGAGTAAATCCGTTGATAGTTTTTTCGCTTTTGAGTTCGAAGGGAATTGATTTTAGTAAAACCAGTTTTTTTAAAAATAAACGGATTGCGGTGGGCATATCCAGCCCAATGTCTTCCAAAATAAAATCAGCGTCTTTTTTGAGTTGATCGTCTATTCTAATTTGTACAGCTTTTGCCATGCTTGTGTTGTTAAACTATATTAAAAACAATCTAATTGTATGCTTTTTGCATGATAAATGCAAGTATTTGATGTAAGCTCGTCTTTACTGGAGCAATAATAAACTCATGGCCATGGTTGCCATTCCTCCGATGAGCCCGTACATCGCAAGATGGTGTTCTCCGTATTTTTGTGCGGTGGGTAAAAGTTGGTCGAGTGAGATAAAAACCATGATTCCGGCAACGGCTCCAAAGGTGATCCCAAAGGCTATCCCCCCGAAAATGGAAGAGAGAATAAAGTAACCCAGGAGTCCGCCTATGGGTTCCGCCATCCCGGATAATAAAGAATATAAAAATGCCTTTTTGCGGCTGCCGGTTGCGTAAAAAATAGGAATGGAAATCGCGATACCTTCCGGAATGTTATGAATGGCGATAGCCAAAGCGATGATGATGCCCAGTTTTATGTCTTTTAATGCGCTGAAAAAAGTAGCGATTCCTTCGGGGAAATTATGAATGGCTATAATCATGGCCGTCAAAATTCCCATCTTGAAAAGTCTTCGGTATTTTTTAGCTAAATTTTTGTCCTCCATCTCTTCTATTTTGTGTATTTCATGCGGGTTTTCAAATGCAGGTAAAATTTTATCTATTATGGCAACGATAAATATTCCTATGAAAAAGGCCAATAAGCTGACCCACCCCCCAAGGGTTTCATTGACTTCCTCTGCAAAGCAAAGTCTTGAGGTGGGTAGAATTTCCATAAAAGAGACGTAGATCATCACTCCCGCGGAAAATCCGAGCGCTACGGAAAGAAATTTTGTATTGGTTCGTTTTGCAAAGATTGCAATGAGGCTTCCCAGTCCGGTGGATAATCCTGCAAAAAGAGTGAGGCTAAATGCGATTAACAGATTTTTGAATGTTTCGTTCATGAAGAAATGGGGGGGGTAATTTAAAGCTTCACCCCTTTGGGCAAGGCCATGAGAAATTTGCGGTCATAGTGTTCGAAGCGCGGGTCCAGGATGTGGATGTCTTCGACCGACGTGTGTTCGAGGAGGCGGTAGAGATGTTTTTTGAAGAGGATCATGGCGCGCGGCAGGCTGTATCCCATGAAGCTGTTTTGAAGTTGAGCCGCCATTTTTTCGTGCAAGGGGTGAGACGCGGGATAAAACGGCAAACGTAATAAAAGGAAGGTTTTAATGGCTGTGCTTTTTTCGCTTTTGAGTGCGGCTTGGAAGAGACGTTCGGTGCCGATGAGTACGCATTTTTCAGCTTCGTGTTCAAAGCGTTGAATGATTTTTCCGATGCCGCCGGTGACGTTTTGCCCGAGTAAAATGCGGCCTTGCGATTTGCAAAATCCGGCCATGCCGTCGTGAAATTGTTCGGTGGCTTGGTTGGAATTGGCGAGGATGAAAATCGCGCCGGGTTCACCAATTTTTCCCAGGAAAATGTTTTTGATCGTGCTCAATGAGGCGCTTAAATTTTTGGGAGAATTGGGGGTTGGGAGTTCAGGATAGAGATGGAGTTGAGGGAATGTGAGTTTTCCGGAAGACGCGGGCGGGAGTTGGATTTCCTCCAAATCCGGAGAAAGCGCGTTGTTGGTTTTCATCAAGGAAAAAGAGCCTTGAATCGTGGCGAATCCGCTGACAAAAAGTTGAGTTTTGTATCGGCTCCATATTTTTTGTTGAACCAATTCTGTGATTTGAGTGGGGCAGGATCGGATCATGGGTGAGCCGTCTTCTTTGAGTTGAATCCATGTGAGCATGGTGGGTTTTAAAGAGAGTGCTTTTTTAAGTTTTTCAAAATTAAGTCGCAGTAGAATGAGCGGGACCGAGGGGGTTTGATGGGGCTCACTTAAAAGTTCCTCAAGATTTTGCAAATTGCTTTCCAAATCTTGCCATTCTTTCGCGCCCGTGAGTTCGTTGCTGAGGATGAGCTTGGGCGTGTAGTCGTTATGGGCTGCGTATTTTTCAAATAAAATTCCAATGAGTCCGAAGAGAATCATGAGGCGATTTTTGAGGGCTTCGTTTTGGGTTTTATCCGCGAGTCTCAGGAATTTTTCAGAGTGAAAATAGCGCGTGAAAAGATCGAGCGTTGCGAGTTCGAAATTTTCAATTTTATCAAAAATGAGGGCGTTGCGTTGGGGGATGAGACGTTCTTGTTCGATCACGTTTTCAAGGAGGAGATCCGGGGAAATGAGAAGAACCGGGGCACGGTGCGCTTTTTCAAGAGCGCGGGCATAAAAACAATCGGGATCTGTGCAAGGATTGGGGAGAAGATGGCTGTAAGCCGAAAGTTCGAGCCATACGTTTTCTTCGTCATCGCAAAGTGTGATTTCGTGTTTGGCGCCTTCGTGGATTTGGTCTTGCCAGAGGATGATTTTGAGAAGGGTGCGGGTTTCGGCGTCCGTGAATTGCGGTTTTTCGAGTAAGGTTTTAAGAGCCGTGGTACAGAGATATTTTCCCGGGGCGTGAAGGTGCGAGACGCGGGCGTCGGGGTCGATTTGATTGAGGGCGTCGGTGGCGATGAGAACTTTTTCGCCTGTGGATTCCACGGCTTCGGCCGCGGCAATGACGAGGTCGATGGGATTGTAAAAAGGAGCTTCGATGATGGCGCTTTGGTTTTGTTCGAGTTTTTCACGCAGTAAATCTTTAAGCGCGAGATGGGTCGGAGTGAGCCGTTTTTGATCATCGGGAGGAATTGTTTTTTGGGCCGAGTCAGTGTGCGTTTCGTTGCTTGGATTTTTTCCGAAATTTTCTTTAAATATTTCTCGCCAAGCCCATCCACTTTTCTCTAAAATGGCTTGCATCTGCGGAATCATCGTTTCCGGAATTTTTGTAATTTTTTCTTTTAAAAATTGAAATAACGCGATGGTGGCTTTCACGTCGTCCAGGGCGCGGTGTTTGCTTTCGTGAAGAAGTTTGTATTTTTCGCTTAAAATTTCCAGGCTGTAGGAAGCCTCGTGAGGCAGGAGCGTTTGCGACAAATGAAGGGTGTCGAACACGGCGCCTGAGACCGGAATTCCGTTGGCGACAAAAAAATCGATGTCGAATTGAACCGAATGGCCGAGGATGGGCGCATCGCCGATAAAGGCGATGAGGTCGTTTTTTACGGATTCGATCGCAGGGGCGGTGCGGAGATCTTCGTCTTGGATGCCGGTGAGGTTTTTGATGAATTCCGAAAGCGCGATGCCGGGGTTGATCAACGTGTGAAACGTGTCGAGCACGGTTCCGTTTTCGTCGATTTTAAGAGCTGCGATTTCGATGAGGCGATCGTTTTTGGGATCCAAGCCGGTGGTTTCGGTGTCGAGGGCGATGAACATTATAATTGGGCGATGAATTGGTCGAATAAGCCGATGGTGTCGGTGGGTCCGGGAGTGGATTCGGGATGAAATTGAACGGAGGAGAAGGGAAGAGATTTGTGTTTGATGCCTTCCACGGTTTGGTCGTTGGCGTTCTGGAGCCAGACTTTCCAGTCTTTGTTCATGGATTTTGGGTCCACGGCGTAGCCATGATTTTGGGAGGTGATGTAACAACGTTTGGTTTCAAGATCGATGCAGGGTTGATTTTGTGAGCGGTGACCGAATTTGAGTTTGAAGGTGGTTCCTCCTGCGGCAATGCCCATGATTTGTGAGCCTAGACAGATGCCGAACGTGGGGATTTTTCGTCGGAAGGCTTCTTTCATGGTTTCAACGATTTCGGGAAGGCGTGCCGGATCGCCGGGGCCGTTGGAGAAAAAGATGCCATCAAATTTGGCTTTGGGATCCTTTTTCCAGGGGTTGTAGTTCCACGGTACGCGCGTGACGCTGATGTCACGCTCGAGAAAACTTCGTAAAATATTGAGTTTCATTCCGCAATCCACGAGAATGATGTGTTTGGGATGCTTTGGTTGTGGAAAATGAGGGGAAGAAGAAGGGAAGAGCGCACTTCGCTGCGCTGTGTGCGTGCGGTAAGTGATCGGGCGTTTTACGCTGACTTTTGCCACGAGATTTTCTTTGTTTGGGTCGTAGAATTTTTCGAGAATTATTTTTCCACGAGAATCGAAGAATTGTTCCGGGTGCTTGGTGAGGACGCCGAGCATGGCGCCTTTGCTGCGAATTTTTTGCGTGAGAGTGCGGGTGTCGATATCGGTGATGGCGGGAATGTTTTGCGATGTGAGCCAGTCTCCGAGCGATTGTTTTGCTTCCCAATGATTGAAATTTTCCGAATAGTTTGCGACTACAGCTCCGGAGATGCGAATGCGGTCGCTTTCGAAGTGTTTCTCGAGCTTGTGAGCGTTTTTTGACGAGCCAGGCACGCCATAATTGCCGATGAGCGGGTAAGTGAGGACTAAGATTTGACCGGTGTAGGAGGGGTCTGTGAAACTTTCGGGATAGCCCACCATGCCGGTGTTAAATACGACTTCGCCTGAGGTTTCGGTGTCCGCCCCAAATGATTCGCCGGGGAGAGCGGTGCCATCTTCGAGGAGGAGAGTGAGTTTTTTCATTGGGGGTATTGTAGAAGGAAATCGTGGCGGAAGCGAGTTGCTTTTTAGCTTCCTTTATGTTATAATTTCACGAAAATCGCTGTTTGGCGGTTTCAAAAATAAAATTTAACATCTTGAAATATGCCTTCCGACGATCTTAGTGCTCGAAGTACTCCTTCCGGTGAATTTTATGTGCCGAAAGAAAAATATGTTGGTATGACCGCGCAAGATCGCAGTAAGGTTTATAAATCCACCAAAGAGGCGCTTGCCGGAGATTTGAGCAAGGCTTCTCTTGAGTCTTTGGCTAAAAAAGCGTGGGATGATATTGCGAATCCTTCATTGAATTATTCTTTAAAAAAGAAAGCGTCCGATCTTAAAGGGATGCCGGTGAGTCAGGCGATTTTGGAGGCTTTTACTCAGGCGAAAAAAGGCAATGCCGAGGCCTTGGGTAAACGAACGCCCAGACAAGTGATGTTTTATTGTTTGGATTATCTTCAGAATAAAGAAAAAATGCCCAACATCGATTTGGTGAAGAGAGATGAATATGTTGAAGTTTACAAAGAAGCAAGCACTCAACGTTGGAAACTTCGCGTAACCAATGACAAAGGCGAGGTTCAACGCGGGATGGATTCTTATCTTTTTCCCCCTGCCACGAGGGTGTCAAAGGCTGTGCTTTCCGGAACCGTGACTGCCGGGCGGAAGGATCCAGATGAGGAGGGAGTGAAACCGGGCGAAAAAGTAGCTGCGAAAGCTCCGGAAGGCATTAATCGAAGTCCTTTAGTTATTGAAAAATTAAATAAAGATTGGGAAGACTTGAAAGATCAATTGCCGAAATCTTATTCTTCATTTGGATTGGATTGGGGTTTTTCCGGAAATAATTATTGGGATCGAAAGATCGAGCTCGGAAAAGGAGGCAAAAAGGTGGTTGTTGAACTTGCGGTTTCGAATGAAAATTTAAATACGCAAGATCTTTTAGATTATGGTTATAAGAGTAGTAAATTGGATCTTTTTTATAATGAAACACCGGAGAAACCCGAGGCAAAGAAAAAGGCTTTAACCGAGAATTTGATCATTTTATTGGATGATTTAGTGGGGAGGAATTTTTCTGTAAAAGTCGAAGAACCCAAAGTCGAAGAACCCAAAGTCGAAGAACCCAAAGTCGAAGAACCCAAAGTCGAAGAACCCAAAGTCGAAGATCCCAAAGTCGAAGATCTCAAAGTCGAAGATCTCAAAGTCGAAGATCTCAAAGTCGAAGATCCCAAAGTCGAAGATCCCAAAGTCGAAGATCCCAAAGTCGAAGATCCCAAAGTCGAAGATCCCAAAGTCGAAGAGCCCAAGGCCGAAGAGCCCAAGGCTGAAGAGCCCAAGGCTGAAGAACCCAAGGCTGAAGAGCCCAAGGTCGAAGAGCCCAAGGTCGAAGAGCCCAAGGCTGAAGAGCCCAAGGCTGAAGAACCCAAGGCTGAAGAGCCCAAGGCCGAAGAACCCAAGGCTGAAGAGCTTAAGGAATCTTCTTATGTTCGGATGCTCAAATTAGAAGGTGAATGTATGAGTATTCTTACCGGTTACAGCAAACAACCTTTTACCGCTTATCGTTCGTCAACGGGAGGATTGACCGTAGCGCGAGAGGGGTCCGATTATAAAGGAAATTATACGGTTAACTTAAATGTGAACGGGGAGGCTCGCTCTCTTGCTTTATCCGTCGTTGTTTCATCAACAGAGCTTATTGAAGAAGGGACAGACGCACAATTTTCCAGAGATGCGGATCTTTTTCAAAAAGTTAAGGATGCGTTGCCTCAATGGCTGGAACGGGAAAATGAAAATTTAATTGTTGAAGATGGGCTTTTACAAGATATCTCTCAATTGAAAGAACAAAGTCTTGAAATCATTAACACGTATTCGCCCTTAAAGGATTATCTTGTTGGGGAGCAAGTTGCTTTTCAATCTCTGGGTTTATCGGGTAATTCTTATTATGGATTTTTGCATGTTTATTTGAAGGTGAATGGGAAAAAGCTTGATTTAAGTTTCGGGGAGGCGCTTCCTATGGCCAAGGTTAACATTCCTGCTTCCGCTACACCTATTCAAACAGCACGCTTAATTAAGAAAATGTTGTGGGCAAAAGCTCAAAAAAGCCTTTCTGAGAATCTTGAAATGTCTAATGATAAGTTAAGACAAGAACTGGAAAAAGAAGAGGCTCGTAAAAATAGAGAAAAAGAATTAAAAAAACTAGTTGCAGATTTAGGTGAAGGCTCTGTGGAGCTTGATAATCCTGCTTTGTCTGAGAAAGAAGAAAAAGCGGAAGAAGGAGGATTAGATGAAGAAGCGCCGATTTTGATTGAAGGTGAACCAAAAGATGTTCCAGAGGCAGTAGATGACAAGGGTGAAGATGAGGACCTTGAGCGGCCAGTTCATTTTGATGATTCAGAATCCGTATTACCAGAAGCCTCTGTTGTTTTAGATCATTTTACGGAAAAAACAAATTATTATGAGTTTGGCTATCAAGGGCAAACGTTTCACATTATGAAAAATGTCACTCCCTATGATGTCCCGGCCCCGAGTCCTGCGCCGGGTCGTTATACATGGGTTTCTCCTGAGGATGCCCAACTTGTTCGGACTTTATTTGGCGCGGCTCAATTGAGAGTGGCTGCTATTGATAAAAAGGGAGGGTTTGTAAGAACAAATGTAGAGGGGAAATTCATTGACCCTGAAACAGGCGAAGTTATTGAGGTTAAACCGGGAAGTACGAATAAACCTTCGGTTATTACTCTTTTTAAGAAAATAGAAAAACCAAAATAGCTTTCTTCAGATGATGATAAAAAGGGTTCCTTAGGGGGCCCTTTTTGAGTTGAATTTTTTCGTGTTTCGTGCTTTGATCAGGCCCGTAGTGTTTTTATTCAAAATTCATCATTTCTAATTTTTAATTTCCTTAAAAATGGCTCATCGAATTGAAGTGTTTTCCCGTGTGCCCGATACCCGTGCTTCCGTGCGCAGGCGCAAATTGAGTGGATTCGGGTATGGTGCTCGGATTAAAGAGGTTTTTATTGTGGATGTGTACACGCTCGACAAAGATTTTTCTCCCGAAGAATTACAAAAAATAGGCGAAGCGTTGTCTAATCCGGTGACGCAAGGATTTGCGGTGGATAAACCCGCCGAGATGTCGGCATTCGATTTTGCGTTGGAGATTGGGTATCACCCCGGAGTGACGGACAATGTTGGGCATACGGCCAAGGAGATTATCCAAGATTTGTTAAAGATTAAATTTGTGGATCCCGAAGCGGTTTATACGTCGCAGGTGACGTTCATTCAGGGTTCTCTCACCAAGGAAGAAGTGCAAACCATTGGCGAATCCATGGCTAACTCACTCATTCAACGTATTTATGTAAAAAATGCGGAAGAATTTGCCAAAGAAGGCGGGATGGGACTTCGTGTTCCTCGTGTGAAATTGCCGCATGAACCGTCCGTAGATGAGGTGAATCTTGATGTTTCGGATGAAGAATTGCAGGCCATCGGGAAAGCCGGGGTTCCGAATAAAGATGGCACGCATCGAGGGCCACTCGCGCTCGATTTGGCTTCGGTAAAAGTGATCAAAGATTATTTTGAAAAAGAAGGTCGCAAACCCACGGATGTGGAAGTTGAATCTCTTGCGCAAACCTGGTCCGAGCATTGCAAGCACACGATTTTTGCCGCGTCCATGGATGAAATTCAAGATGGGATTTACGATCATTATATCAAGCGCGCGACCAATGAAATCCGAAAAGAACGCGGGGGTAAAGATTTCTGCGTATCGGTTTTTAAAGATAATTCCGGAGGAATTGCTTTTGATGATCAATGGTTGGTCACGGATAAGGTTGAGACACACAACAGTCCGTCGGCGTTGGATCCGTTTGGAGGTTCCATCACCGGGATTGTGGGTGTGAATCGCGATGCCATTGGCTTTGGAAAAGGCGCTAAGCCGATCGCGAATCGCTATGGTTTTTGTTTTGCCGATCCCAAGGATGACAAGCCTCTTTATAAAGGCGCGAATAAGACGCAAAAGATGCTTTCCCCGAAACGCATTATGGATGGGGTGATCGATGGGGTGAATGCCGGAGGCAATTGTTCCGGGATTCCGACGCCGCAAGGATTTATGTATTTTGATGCGAAATATAAAGGAAAACCCCTTGTTTTTGTGGGCACACTTGGGTTGATTCCACGAAAAGTGTGTGGTCAAAATGGATGGGAAAAGAAAGTCAATGCCGGAGATAAAATCGTGATCATTGGAGGACGCGTGGGACTTGATGGAATTCATGGTGCGACATTTTCCTCCGAAGCCATGGACAGTGGAAGTCCCTCGACCGCGGTTCAAATCGGAGATCCGATTACTCAGAAAAAATTGAGCGATGCCGTGGTGAAAGAAGCGCGCGATCTGGATCTTTATACCAGTATTACTGACAATGGAGCCGGAGGTTTATCTTGTTCGGTTGCAGAAATGGCGAAAGAATGCGGAGGTTGTGACGTGAATCTCGACGATGTTCCGTTGAAATATCCGGGACTTGATCCGTGGCAAATTTGGATCAGTGAATCGCAAGAACGTATGACGCTTTCGGTCCCGCCGGCTAAACTCGCTGCGTTTATTGATTTGATGGAACGTCGTGGAGTGGAGACCGTGGTGATTGGAGATTTTAATGATTCTGGTCGATGCACGGTGACGTATCATGGCCAAAAAGTGATGGATATTGATTTGATATTTTTGCACGACGGACTTCCGTCCAAACATCTTGAAACCACGTATACCAAAATGGTTTACCCCGAACCCGAAGGCGCTTGCCCTAATGATTTGACCGAAACTTTGAGTATGATTTTGGCACGTCCCAATGTGTGCAGTTATGATTTTATCTCTCATCAATACGATCATGTGGTTCAGGCCGCTACGATCCTCGGGCCGGTGCAGGGTAAGGGTCGGGTGAACAGTCGCGCGTCCGTGATTGCCCCGGTGCTTTCTTCTGAAAAAGGAGTGGTTCTTTCACAAGGGTTGTATCCGCGTTACAGCGAAATCGACACGTATCATATGGCGGCGTGTTCGATCGATACCGCGATTCGTAATGCCGTGTCTGTAGGAGGCGACCTCGATGAGCTCGCGTTGCTCGACAATTTCTGTTGGTGCAGTTCGGATGAAAAAGAACGTCTCGGCCAACTCAAGGAAGCGGCAAAGGCGTGTTACGACTATGCCACGGTGTACAAAACGCCGTTTGTGTCAGGGAAAGACAGTATGTTCAATGATTTTAAAGGCTATGATGAAGAAGGGAATAAAGTGAAAATTTCTGTTCCACCCACGTTGCTCATTTCTTCATTTGGTGTGATTCCGGATTATCGAAAATGCGTGAGCTTTGATGTAAAAGTGCCCGGGGATTTGGTGTATGTCTTAGGCGAAACCGGAGAGGAATTGGGGGGAAGTGAATATTTTGATCATTTGGGCTTTTTGGGAAATCATGTGCCCCAAGTGGATGCGAAAAAGGCGTTTGAAATGTATCGAGTTTTGCAATCCGCGATTCGAAAAGGATTGGTGGCTTCTGCGGAAAGTGTGGCCATGGGGGGGCTGGGAGTTTCCTTGGCCCGTATGGCCATTGCCGGACAACTCGGCTTGGAAATTTCCTTACGCAATGTGCCGCTCAAGGATGTGAAAGATGGATTGATTCGTCCCGATTATTTGTTGTTTTCCGAATCGCAAAGTCGTCTCATCGTGACCGTAAATCCCAAGAAACAAAAAGCGTTTGAAACGTTGTTTGAGGGATTGTCGTTTGGGCTTGTGGGGGAAGTGCGTGATGACAAACGATTTATTGTAAAAGGCGTGCGTGACAATATTGTGGTGAACACGGATGTGGGGGCGTTGGATCAAGCGTATCGGTCCACGTTTAAGGGGTATTAATGGAAATTTTAGATTTTAAATTTTAGATTTTAAATTCATTAAACAATGACAAATTCATCTCAACCTTCGGTTCTTGTTCTCGCCGGTTACGGCATCAATTGTGAAGAAGAAACTAAATTTATTTCCGAAAAAGTCGGGGCCAAAGCCTCGGTGGTTCATATCAATGATTTGATCGCCAATCCCAAGCAAATGGAGGCGCATCAAATTATGGTTTTCCCCGGAGGATTTTCGTACGGGGATGATGTGGGTTCCGGAATTGCGTACGCGAATAAAGTGAAAAATAATATTTGGGACGATGTGGTGAAATTTGTGAAAGAAGATAAGTTGGTTTTGGGAATTTGTAACGGATGTCAGATCATGGCGAATTTGGGATTGGTCCCCGGATTCAATGGAGAATATGGCAAGCGTGAAATTGCGTTGTGTTGGAATGCGTCGGCGCGTTACGAATGTCGTTGGGTGGACATGAAAACCGTGAGTCAAAAATGCGTGTGGATGAAAGGGATTGAACGTTTGCATTGTCCAATTTCTCATGGAGAAGGCCGATTTTATATGGAGAAAGAGGTGCTTGAGGCGTTGAAAGCCGGGGATCAAATCGTAACTCAATACGTGAAGCCTGACGGTTCTCCTGCTAAGGGAGAATTTCCGTACAATCCGAATGGTGCGATGGAAGATATTGCCGGAGTGTGTGATCCGACCGGACGTGTGTTGGCGCTCATGCCGCACCCGGAACGCAATTGGAATTTTTACAACGAAGACGACTGGACTTTGCTCCGTGAACAAGCGGATCGCGATGGTGAAAAATTGCCCGAAGAAGGTCCTGGGGTTCAGATTTTCAGGAATGCGGTGGAGTATTTTAAGTAGAAATTTTGCGAAGTTCGAGCGAATGGCGCGTGATTGTAATACTGCCAAAATATTCAGAGCAAGTTTTCCCTGATCGATCATAGATGTGCATGATGTTTAGCACCCAGATTTCCTTGTCATTTCTTTTATATAAAGGGTTTATTTGGAAACTCCAGTGCTCATCGTTGTCGGGTTGATCTTCATTGACTATTCCTTCTGCCTTTAAGCCTTCACTTGCTTTTTCTAAAAGAGCTAATCGACTTTCTATTTCTACGTTTTTTGTATAAAGATTTTTGGGGTTGAGAAGGGCATTAATATGTTCTGGTGAAATATTAAAAATATCACTTAAATAGATACACATTTCCATAAAACCATCACATTTAACTTCAAGGGTTATGTTTGAATCCATGTGGTGGCTTTCGGTTTCTAATTCAATGGTTTTTCTCCAGCCTGCACTTAAAGAGAGTGCGTCTTTATTTAAAGTGGTTCGATCCCCATTTGGAATTTTTATTTCCCATGCTTCTCCCAGTTCTTCATCAAAAATTTCCATTGGTGTTGCTGTGTCGCAACGATAATAAAGGTCTTCCTCAAACACATCTCTTGTAGAGGCGCGCGTTGCGGAGAGTACAAGATATCCGGACTCTTCATCGTCTTCCTTGGTGTGGACATACAAAGCCATAAGATTTCCTTGAGAATCATTTTCCCATTCTACGGTTAAATCAGCCTCATGCCATTCTTCTTCTAAGAGAGTGCGATGATGAATGATGAAATTTTCAATTAAAGAAAATTCATCTTGACGATGGAGCCAGTTTCTTAGCCATCTTGTAAATTCCGCGAATGTATTAAAATATTCTTCTCCCTCAGTGGGGTAACCCTTCGTATCGTTGGCGGCTGATAGGGCGTTAATGTATCCTTCTACCGGGGCCTGGATTTCCGGGATAGCCTCTGGAGGTAATAGATGAAGGAGAGCTACTTTATGAGTGGTTTTCGGAGAGGATTCTTCTTCTTCTTGTCCTTGGGATGGGGTATCCATAAAAATAAATATCAATGGAGATGGCTGAGGAAGTGCCGTAGTTTTACTTATTTTTTTATTTTTGTCAACCCTGTACCGTTCGATGATTTTGCTTTTATCTGATTTTCTTTTACACTAACGCTTGATTTAGATTCACTATTATTAATTTTTACCTTTATGACCACTTATGCCGACTCGGGTGTGAACATTGAATTGGGCGATGATGCCTCAAAAGTGATGTATGAAGCGGCCAAGTTGACATGGAAGAATCGTGAAGGGCGGTTGGGGGAGGTTGTGACCCCGAAAGATGATTTTTCCGGAGTGCGCGTGATGAATGTGGGAGGATTGCCCGAGGGAAGCGTGATGTGTATGGGATTTGATGGGGTGGGGACCAAAGTGGAGCTCGCGGAACGGCTTGAACGGCACGATACCGTGGCTTTTGATTTGTTCGCCATGGTTTGTGATGATGCGGTGGTTTATGGCGGGGAGCCGGTGTTGATTGGTTCGATTTTGGATGTGAATTCGCTTGGGAAAGAGGGGGCCTCGTATTTGAATTTCATGAAACAGCTTGCGACCGGGTATGTCACTGCGGCCAAGGCGGCGCGTGTGGCCGTGATCAATGGGGAAATTGCAGAGCTTGGGGCGCGAATTTCCGGGTATGGGGCGTTCAATTACAATTGGGGTTCGGCGGCGATTTGGTTTGCGAAAAAGGATCGACTGTTTACCGGGGCCGAGATTAAAGTGGGCGATAAAGTCGTGACGCTTCGAGAAAAAGGGTTTCGATCGAATGGGTTTTCATTATTGAGAAAAGTGATGAAAGACAATTATGGTGAAAAATGGCATGCGGAAAAACTGGATGGAAAGTCGATGGGTGAACTGGCATTGGAACCTTCTCAGTTATATTGTGCGGCGGTGTGTGATATGTTTGGTGGATTTGCGGATGAAAAACAATGCGAAGTTCATGGTGTGGCGCATATCACCGGAGGCGGGATTGTTGGTAAATTGGGGCGTGTGTTAAAACGGGCCGGACTCGGAGTAAAATTGCCGACTCTTTTTGAACCGTGCGCGTTGATGCAACACGCGATTAAGGTGGGAAATGTGGCGCGTGACGAGGCGTATCGTTCTTGGAATATGGGGAATGGAATGGTGGTGATTGTGGCTCCCGGGGAAGAACAAAAAGCGATTGCGATTGCGGTACAGCATGGGATCGAGGCGCAAGTGTGCGGAGAAATTGTGAAGGAGCCCGGGATTGTGCTATAAATAGTGCACCCCATGATTAATTTCAAAGGAAAATCCATTTTGTCCGCCGCACAGTTTTCCAAGCGGGAAATTGAGCGCGTTTTGGAGGTGGCAAAACAAATGGAACCTTTTGCGCGAAAAGAAAAAACATCGAATTTATTGAAAGGGAAAGTGTTGGCCACGTTATTTTTTGAGCCGTCCACACGCACGCGATTCAGTTTTGAAACCGCGATGTTGCGACTCGGCGGTAAAGTGATTTCCAATTATATGATGATGGAAACCTCGTCCGTGAAAAAGCGTGAAACGTTGCAGGATACCGGGCGCGTGGTGAGTGCTTTTGCAGATGTGATTGCCATGCGTCATCCGGTTGCCGGATCGGTGGCTGAGTTGGCTCAAGGCGCGATGGTACCGGTGCTGAATGCCGGAGATGGGCCTGCGGATCATCCTACGCAGGGGTTGTTGGATTTATTTACGATTCATAAGGAATTTGGATATTTCGGCGGATTGAAATACGGGTTGGTTGGAGATCTTAAAAACAGTCGAGTGGTGCATGCGCAGTGTCAATTGCTCAAGCATTTTGGTCCGACCGGATTTAAGCCGGCTTTTATTTGTGTGGCGCCGCGCGGGTTGGAATTGCCTGTAACGATTAAAAAAGAATTGAAAGAAATGGGTTGTTCGATTCGCGAAACTGATGATTTGGAATCAGTGATTGGTGAGCTGGATGTGCTTTCCAATACGCGGATTCAAGAGGAACGATTTGCCACGAAAAAAGAGTTTGAAAAATTCCGCGGAGCGTATTCGATTTCAAATAAATTGATGAAAAAAGTCAAGAAAAAGATGATTGTGATTGATCCGTTGCCTCGCGTGGACGGGCAGTTGAAAACCGAAGTGGATTTGGATCCGCGCGCTAAATACTTCGAACAAGTCACGAATGGAGTGGCGGTGAGGATGGCGTTGATGGCGTTGGTGCTTGGAAAAGTTTAAATTTTATAAAAATTTTATGACTTCATTGCTTTTTAAAGGCGGGGTTTTGGTCACGTCAAAGGGGCAGGAGAAGATGGATATTTTAGTGAAAGACGGGAAAGTGGAGGAGATGGGGAGGGAAGAAGGAATGCGGGATGCGGGGGAGCGCACTTCGCTGCGCTCCGTGCGTGGACTTTTTATCTTTTCAAATGTCACGGATGGGCATGTGCATTTTCGGGAACCGGGAGGCACGCAAAAGGAGGATTTTGAGACCGGGAGTCGGGCTGCGGCAGCGGGTGGGATTACGACGATTTTGGATATGCCCAATAATCAGCCGTCGATTGCGTCACGTGAGACATTGGAGGAAAAACGCAAATTGATTTCAAGAAAAGCGTATGTGAATTATGGGCTTTATATGGGTGCGACTTTTGATTCGGCGACGGGCCACACCAACATTGATGAATATTTGGCATCGGATGCCGTGGCGTTTAAGGTTTACATGGGGAGTTCAACCGGAAATTTGTTGGTGGATCAGCCGTCGTATTTGGAGGAAATTTTTAAAAAAGCCTCAGAAAAGGATCGGCTCATTGTGGTTCATGCCGAGGATGAGGCGTTGATGAAAGAAAATTTAAAACGATTTTCGGGATTGGAAGACCCCACGCTTCATTCCAAAATTCGAGATGGGGAAGTGGCGTATCGTTCGGTGAAATTGGCGCTTCATTTGGCGAAAAAATACGGAACGCGTATGCACATTGCACATTTGAGTACAGGGCGAGAATTGGAGGAATTTGCGAAATTTAAGTCGGATCGAATTTCGTGCGAAGTGGCGCCGCACCATTTGTTTTTGACCGAAGAAGAACTCGCGAAACAGGGAAATTTTGCCAAAATGAATCCGCCGTTACGCACTGAGGCGGATTGCAAAGCGCTTTTGGAAGGGATTCGGTCCGGGTTGGTGGATATGGTGGCCACGGATCATGCGCCGCATACCATGGATGAAAAGAAACAGCCGTATTCCAAGGCGCCGTCCGGGGTTCCGGGGGAGGAAACGATGTTGCCGTTGTTGTTGGATGTTGTTCATCATGGAGATTTGACGCTCGAGCAGGTGGCGCGAGTGGTTTCCGAGGGGCCGGCGCGCGTGTTCCGATTGAAGTCTGGAGGAGAGTTAAAGGTGGGGAGTTCGGCGAGTTTTACAGGAGTGGATATGACGGATGAACATACGGTGGAGAATGGCGGTTTTGGCGCGCGGTATACTAAATGCGGGTGGAGCGCGTATGCGGGCCGTTTGTTGCGCGGCTGGCCGGTTTTGACCGTGGTGAATGGGGAGGTCGTGTTTCGCGATGGGGAAATTTTGGGGAAGCCGTTGGGGAGAGAAATTGAGGTAGCTTGATTTCCCCTTCCCTCTGCGGTTTCATGGACTTTTTGATGTATTTGTTGTACGATGAGGACAGGCTCATTCTTTAACCTTTCTATTTATGGCAGACGATAAAAATGTGGATGTTTACGATGATCAAGGCCCGGATTCTTCAAATTCAGATGCACGACCTTCTCGGGAAACTAAGAAAGTTCTTAAATTTGAGAAAAAACCTGAGCCTTATGAAGGTGATAATTTGCCTGATGATGGAAAGCCTTCTAACGAAGATAGTGAATCCCCGGAAAAAGACGCATCTCTTGGTGAATTGTTGGCAGCCTTGAAATCGGTTTTGGCGGGTTCAAAAGAACTTGGTTCGGAAGAGGCGGTTGAGGCTGTGGCGGACGTGGTGGAGGGCTTAAAAAAGAATTCCATTGTTTTAGGATTTGCTGAAAAATGGAATGCAAAGCCCCGAGAGGAACAAGTTCGAATTGCAAGCGATTTTACGTTATTGGAAAATTTTATAATAACGGTTTTGCCTTTGGGGCCTCTTGCAAGAATGCCTTATGATGCACGGTCCGCTTTTTTGAAAGCGTTGTTGTATTATGGCGTTTTGGAATTCAATTCGGCAGATCGCGCTACCAATGAAAAATTGATTAAAAAATTACAAGGTTCAGCCAAAACACGAGAGACGGTGGGGTTGGCTTTGGTGAGGGGAGCTGCGTTTTTGATGGGGCAAGGAGAATTGGGGGAAATCGCACACGCTTTGGTTGAGATTTTTACACGGAATCGTACGATTGCCGCGAAAGTTCGAGTGCATCTTCACAATCGAATGGTGGCGGAAATGGAGGGAGTTAAAGCTGTGGCTTAGAAGAGAATTTTCACTTTTATCCGCGTAGTGCTCGTTATATACTGAGTCCCGGTTTTAATATTCTCAAATTTTCCCTATGGATTCTTCTATTTCATTTTGCAATGTGATGTTTCCCAATCCTGTGGTTTTGGCATCCGGGATTTTGGGCGTGACCGGGAATTCGCTTAAAAATGTGGTGGAAAATGGCGCGGGTGGCGTGACCATTAAGTCTATTTGGACGCAGGAGCACAAGGGCCATCCCAATCCCACCATGTTTGGGACTCCGCATTTTTTTATCAATGCTGTGGGTTTGCCGGATGCGGGAATGGAAAAAGCGTGTGAGGAAATTGGGATTTATTTGAAATGGGCCACGCAAGAGGATGGGTCGTGCAAAGCGCCGCTCATTGCCAGTATTGTGGCCGGGAAGGCGGATGATTTTGGCGAGGTGGCGGAAAAGGTTTCGGAGCTCAAGCCGCATCTTATTGAGGTGAATATTTCGTGTCCGAATGTGGAGGATGAATTGGGAAAACCGTTTGCGTGTGGTTGTTTTTCTGCGGCACAGGTGACGAAATTGGTGAAAGAAAAAGTCGCACCTTTCGGGATCCCGGTTGTCGTGAAATTGTCTCCGAATGTGGATAACGTGGCAGAAATTGCCAAGGCGTGTGAAGATGCGGGGGCTGATGGGCTCACGTGCTTTAATACGTTTGGGCCTGGGATGGTGATTGATATTGATACGGCTCAGCCGATTTTGGCGAATAAGGTTGGCGGTGTTTCCGGGCCGGGATATAAACCGTTGGTGGTGAAGAAAATTTTTGATGTGTACAAGGCTGTGAAAATTCCAATCATTGGGACCGGAAGTGTGCTCACCGGGCGCGATGCGCTTGAGTTGATGATGGCCGGCGCCACGTTGGTGGGAGTGGGGACGGCGACGTATTATCGTGGGCCTTTGGTGTTTGGAGCCATTGCTCATGAGATTCAAGAATGGTGTGAACAAAATAATATTAAAGACATGTCTGAGGTGGTGGGGATGGCGCACCGAGTTTAAGAAATTTTAAATCATTTAAATTCCATTATTATGTCGTGTTGCTCTGAAAATGAAGGCGGATGTTGCTGTGGCGGGGAAGACATCGCCATGGGCTGGGATATGCCCCGATCCGTTAAAATCCTTGAAATCAAAGATGAAAATCCGTTTGTGAAAACCTTCACATTGGATGTGACCATGGGCGCTTTGCCCGGGCAATTTGTGATGTTGTGGATTCCTCGCGTGAATGAAAAACCGTTCAGTGTGTCGTTTGATGACGGCGTTTCTTTGCAATGTTCGATCGCAAAAGTGGGGCCTTTTACCGAAACGTTGTTTGCGAAAAAAGTGGGGGATAAAGTGGGGATTCGTGGGCCTTACGGGCAACCGTTTGAGTATGAAAAAGGCGAACATTTGGCAGTGGTGGGAGGAGGGTATGGAGCTGCCCCGTTGTACTTTTTGGCCCATGAGGCTGCGAGAAACGGGTGCATTGTGGATTTTATTGTTGGCGCTCGATCTTCGGATTTGCTTTTGTTCACTGAACGGGCCGGGTTGTTGAAAAATACGACGGTTCATATTGCCACGGACGATGGAAGTCGAGGGGAAAAAGGTTTTAATACGGTTCTTTTGAAGCGTGTTTTGGAGGAAGGAAAGAAAAACGGTAAAAAGGTGAATCGCATTTTGACGGTCGGGCCCGAAGGCATGATGAAAGCGGTTTCGAATCTCGCGCTCGAATTTGAAGTGCCGTGCGAAGTGAGCGTCGAACGCTACATGAAATGCGGATTTGGAGTGTGCGGGCAGTGCGTGATTGATGATAGTGGAATTCCGACATGTTTGGCCGGGCCGGTGATGGATCATCGGTTTGCTCGTGAACAATCGGAATTTGGGAATTACCATCGAGATGCGGTGGGGAGAAAGGTGAAATAACTGCCTCTTGTCCCGTTCTTCCAAATTGATTATTATCTTTTTGGCTTATTTTTAACCTTTTTTTATGGACTCAATTGCAGACCAGATTGCAGGTCGTTTATTGGATATTGGAGCGGTAAAGGTGAAAACCGATCCGCCGTTTACGTGGGTTTCCGGGATTAAATCTCCGGTGTATTGCGACAACCGACGTCTTATCTCTTATCCGGAACATCGCAAGGCTGTGGTTGAGGCCTGGAAAACGGTTTTGCAGGATAAAGTGGCCAAAGGTGAAATTAAGATGCCGGACGTGATTGGGGGGACGGCGACCGCTGCGATTCCGTGGGCTGCGTTTTTGGCGTATGAATTGAATTTGCCCATGATTTATATTCGGCCAGAACCTAAGGATCATGGCGCAGGCAAACAGGTTGAAGGCGATCTTAAAGCCGGACAAACGGTTTTGATTGTGGAAGATTTGATCTCTACGGGCGGCAGTTCGGTGAAAGCGGCGGAAGCGGTTCGACGCGAAGGCCCGGCCACAGTCACGGATATTTTTTCTATTGTGTCGTGGGAATTACCCAAGGCGGATCCGATTTTAAATGACGCTGGCATCAAACTCACGTATTTGACCGGTTTCAGGTCTCTTATCGGACTTGCGGCCAAACGCGGTTCGATCAAGCCGGAACAGGAGGCTGTGGTGTTGGAATTTAAAGAAAATCCACCGGCGTGGGGCGCGAAGATGGGGTTCTAATCATCCTTTTAAAATTTCTATCTTATGACAAACAAAGTTGAAGGTCCCAAAGCCAAAGGTCATTTTGCCGATCGTTTGGTGGCTGCGATCAAGGCGAAAAAGAACCCGGTGTGCGTGGGATTAGATCCGCGCCTTAAGAGTATCCCGGAATTCATTAAAGCGCGTTATATTGCACAATATGGCGAAACGCTTGCCGCGGCCGCGAATGCGATTCTCGAGTTTAATAAAGGAATTATCGATTCGGTGTGTGATTTGGTTCCGATTGTTAAGCCGCAAATTGCATTTTATGAACAATATGGTTTTTCCGGATTTTGGGCATTTGAAGAGACGTGCAAATACGCGCAATCCAAGGGTTTGCTCGTGATTGCGGATGCCAAACGTAATGATATTGGGTCCACGGCCGAGGGGTATGCGAATGCGTTTTTGGGAGAAGTGGAATTGTTTAATGGGAAAGTTCCGTCACTCGATGTGGATGCGATCACCGTGAATCCGTATCTCGGATATGATGGCATTAAGCCGTTCAATGAAGTTTGTCGCAAGCATGGCAAAGGCATGTTTGTGTTGCTCAAGACCTCGAATCCGTCGTCCGGTGATTTGCAGGATCAAGTTTTGGATGAAAAAGTGAATGAAGGGTTTGGCTCCGAGGGTCGTATGACCAATTATGAGCTTATGGCGCATTTGATTGAGTCATGGGGAGCGGAGGATGTGGGTGAAAGCGGGTATGGATTTATGGGTGCCGTGGTGGGTGCGACGTATCCGGCGCAGGCTCAGGTGATTCGTAAATTGTTGCCCACTGCGATTTTTCTCGTTCCGGGTTATGGGGCGCAAGGGGGAGGAGCGGCTGATGTTAAGCCTTGCTTTAATGCGGATGGTTTGGGCGCAATTGTGAATTCCTCTCGTGGGATTACGTTTGCGTATCAAGCTGAAAAATACGCAGGGCTCTATCAACCCGAGGCCTATGCCGAGGCGGCCAGAGCGGCGACCCTGGAGATGATTGAGGATTTGAAGGGGGTGGCGTAAAGGTTGATAAATGGCTTATGTATGCTGTCTTTGGCTTGCCTTTTTGGGTGCATGGTTTATAATCGCTTCTTCATTTTTTAAAATGAATTGGTATGAGTGGCGAGCGAGAGCTTCCGGGCATTAAGGTTTGTTTTATAGAAGATGATCCTAAGATTGTTGGAATGGAAAAGGTTTTTTTAGCGCGATTTAGTTCTTTTTTATCCGACGAGGGGCATGAAATGATTGATACGGTTCAGGGATTAAGGTCGCGTTTATCTCAATTTGGGACAGAGACGGAAGAGGCTCATCCCTTGCTGTTGTTTGTTGATTCTACGTTGAAAAAGGAGGAGAGAGTTTGTCCCGAGGAAGTTTTACGTGCTCTGATTAAGGCTCGGAGACGTGTGGCTGTTATTTTTCAGAGTGCGGCAGGATTTGAAACGGTCCAAGAGCAAGTGGATGGATGGAAAACTCAACAAAAGCCTGGAAGTTTGGGTGATTTAAGTATTGGTTATTTTGCAAAGCCTGTATCGTGTGAGACTTTTGGTCGAGTCGTTGCTTTGGCGCTGGGCCATTTGTTAAACATAGAGGTATCTGTGCCTTCAATGCAAGTAGAAGCAGAAATGGAAGAGAGGACCGCAGTTAAGTCTTCCCCTAGCGAGAAGAAAGTCCCTGTAGGGCCGATTGATGTTTTTTCTTATTCGAATTTAGGGGATTTAATACGAGCTTTGCCCACCGATGCTTCCAATATTGTTCTTAAAGGGAGTGATTCTTCTCAAGATTCTGCTGCGCGTTTTTTAGCAATGGCTCATTTATTGGATCAATTTTTAGATAAAATGCAGTGGTTGACTGGCCACTCTTGGGGCAATGATACTCAAGAGCGAACAAACTTTTCTTTTTCTGATGTGGAAAAAATGTGGTCAAGATATTTTCCTGCGGATAGAAATGAGAGTCGTCGACGTTTTTTTGAGATGATTTTTGAGGGACTTGAAGGAGCGAATATTATTGTTTCGGGTTGTGTTCATGATGTGAATAATATTTTTTCTCATTATGACGGACAGGAGCCTTCCCTTGAAGTATGGAAAAAAGATCGCAAAAAGATTGGAGACATTGTATGGAAAGGATTGAATGTTTTTAGAGAGTATTTGACTTCTCGAAATCCCGATTGTTTTTTTGAAAATCAAAATGTGGGGCAGGCTTTGGCCGCCGAGTTTTCCGAACAAGAGAATTCCGAGGGAATTTTTTTACAAAATAATCTTTCCGATGGCGAGGAGGATTTATCTGTGAATTTGCCGGCAGGAACTTTGGCCAGTATTTTTAGAACTTTTCGATCCAATTATTGGAAAGTGAGAAATCGTTGTTCAACTCCGAGTG
This sequence comes from Candidatus Gracilibacteria bacterium, assembly GCA_041658685.1. NCBI lineage: Bacteria > Candidatus Altimarinota > Candidatus Altimarinota bacterium. The sequence continues at coordinate 26,811 of JBAZZS010000003.1, forward strand.
ATGCTCGAATGGAAGTGGAGGCTCATGTGGAGGGAAATGAGATTGTGATTTCATTTCAAAATAATTTGGGCCCTTTCTCGGATAAAAATTTAGAGAAATTATTTGATGAACTTTTGGGGAGTGAGCATGGGCATGGGAGCGGGACCGGGTTGAATTGGACGGCAAAAGTTGCAAAAATGGGGAAGGGAAGCATCACTTCTTATCATCGTCGAGACGATGGAAAAATTTTAGAAAAAAAGCCGGGGAGTTTGGCTGAAAAGGTGCTCGCTGGAGAAGAAGGCATTCCGCCGGTTTTGGCTGAGGGCATGAATACTCGGTTTGAGCTGAGGTTTCCGATCGTGATGGGAAGAAAATAGATTATTGTTCCGGTCTAAGAGGAATTCCCATGAGGATGAATTCCATTACATTGATAATATTTATTAGTCTTATTGAACTCCTTCCGTTCATTGCTTTGTTTAGAAGATCTTGAAATATAATGTTGTTTTCGTCTAAGTGTAATAAAGGTGTTTGTTTAGGATCATAAATGGCATGGCAAGTGAGATCTTCTGTTTGTAATTTTCGGATTCGAGCTAGTTCTCCTAAGAGTTCTGCTTTAAATTCTTCTTTTTTGGCTAATGAGTAGATGAATAAAATTAATTCTTTATTATCTGGGATTATTTTTTCTGCAGTTTCAAGTAATCGTTCTTCTTCCGGGGAACGAGGGGGATCCTCTTCGTTATTTTCTGTTAAGCCTTTGCTCATTGAGCTCTATCTTAAGCCAAAAATTCTACCCATTCAAGTAAATTTAGTTCTTCGGCGCGCGCATTTTCACTCAAGCCCATTTCTTTAAATAACGTTTGGAGTTTTTCTTTTGGTAGCACGGTTTCGAGATTTCGGATCAATTTTTTGCGCTTGTGGGCAAACCCGGCGTGCACAAGGATGAAAAAACGGCGGATGTCTTTTTCAGCCAAGGGCGGTTCATTTATTTTAATATGCAGGATGGCGGAATCGACTTTTGGGGGTGGAGCAAAATGACTTGCGGGAATGGTCGCGATTATTTTTGGCGTGCCAAACAGTTGGACTTGAATGGCAAGAACACTGAGATCCCCAGGTTTGGCACAAATTTTTTCAGCGACTTCTTTTTGCACGAGCAATGTGATGCTTTGGGGGCGTTGATTTGCGGGTTGTTCGCGTAAAAAGTGATTGATCAACGGCGATGTGATGTAATAAGGGATGTTGGCTACGATATGGTATGGCGTTTTTGGTGGAGTAAAATCGAGGGCATCGCCTTCAATGATTTTTACGTTTTTCTTTGATGCAAATTGAGCCGTGAGTCCCTGGATGAGGTCGCGGTCGAGTTCGATGGAAGTTAAATTTACTCCCTTTTTTCCCAAGGCATGGGTGAGTACGCCGTGTCCCGGGCCAATTTCAATCACCGTGTCATCTTTTTTAACGCCTGAGGCCTCGACGATTTTTTGAAGCGTTGAAGTATTGTTGAGAAAATGCTGGCCCAGATATTTTTTCGCACTATGAGGAGAGGTCATTCTTTATCGATTTTAATGAGTTTGAGAGCATCGGTTTTTCCGCTGAGAATCGAGATGGCGTTTTTGGGAACGTTGTAATGCTTGCCGAGAAAATGAATGAGTTCTTTGTTGGCTTTTCCTTTTTCCGGAGGCGCGGCCACACGGATTTTAAGGGTGCCGTCCGCCAGGGTGTCGATGAGTTCTGTTTTGGGGCTTTTGGGAAGGACTTTGATGCGGAGATAGAGCATGGGAAATTAGAAATTTTGAATTTTAGATTTTAAATTGAAATGCGAGAGAATAATTTTCTTATTTCTTCCACGACAATAATTGTAAAAGCGGCGAGAGCGATGAGGCCCCATTCTTCCAGCGAAAGGCCGGTGGTGTGCAGGAATTTTTGAAAAAATGATATTTGTACAAAGGCGATCACGGTTAAAATTGAAATCAACACCGCCCCTAAAAGCCATCGATTTGTAAGCATCCCCATTTTGAAAATAGAATGATGCGTACTACGGGCGTTCCATGCATTGGCCATTTGGATGAATACGAGAAGGGCAAAAGAAGAAGTGGAAGCTTTTAAATAAATTAAATTTTCCGTATCGAGCGGTTCTCCCCAATGCCATCCGTAGCGATGGAGGATCCAGAAATACATGCTGATTACAATGACTCCAATCCATATTCCAACGTAGAAAAAACGAATTAAGAATTCTTTTTTGATGATGTGTTCTTTTTGAGATCTTGGGGCTTGTTGCATGAGTCCGGATTCGGGTGGCTCTACTCCGAGGGCGATTGCGGGGAGTACATCGGTTCCAAGGTTTATCGCAAGAATTAAGATTGCGGTGAGCGGAGCCGGAATATTGAGAATAATGGCGGTGAATATGGTGATCAATTCCCCAATGTTTCCGGAAAAAATATAAAATACGAATTTTTTGAGATTGTTGTAAACGGTTCGGCCTTCTTCTATGGCGGTGACGATCGTGTTAAAGCTGTCGTCTGTGAGAATCATGTCTGCGGCTTCTTTGGAAACATCGGTGCCCGTGATGCCCATGGCCACGCCAATGTCGGCTCGTTTTAACGCCGGAGCGTCGTTGACTCCATCACCGGTCATGGCCACGATTTCGCCGTTTTTTTTGAGTGCGTGAACGATCTTAAGTTTGTGCTCCGGGCTTACTCTTGCAAAAACAAAGTCATAGTCTTTTTGTTTGAAAAGTTTTGTCAATGAAGATTCGGAAATGTTTTTGAGTTCGTCTCCGGTAATTATTTTAATTTTTTTTCGTGTCAGAATTTTTAATTCTTTGGCAATGGCGTACGCGGTTTCACCGTAGTCTCCGGTGATCACAATGATGCGAATTCCGGCTTCATGTGCCAGCCTTACCGCTTCATAGACTTCGGGCCTTGGCGGATCGATCATGCCCATGAGCCCGATGAAAACCATGCCTTTTTCAATTGATTTTTTGTCGCAGCCTTTTTTGATTTTTGGTAATTCCGTAGCTTTGAGCGGACGTTCGGCAAACGCGAGGACACGGAGTGCACGGCCGGCCATGAGTGTATTCATAGACTCAATTTCTTTTCGTTTTTGAGGAGTGAGAAGAACCACTTTCCCTTTTTCATAAACGTGTGTGCAAATTTTCAACACTTCATCGGGGGCGCCCTTGAGATGCACCGTCACTTCGTGTGTTTTTTTCTCTTGATCGAGAGTGGTCATCATTTTTCGATTGGAGTCAAAAGGGAATTCATACAGTCGTTTGTAAAATTGATTCATTTTTTCCATCGTGAATGAGGCTTTGGCTGCGGCGGTGAGCAGTGACCCTTCGGTGGGATCTCCGATGATTTGCCATGTGTTTTTTGTGCGAGTAAGGGTGGCGTTGTTGCATAAGACTGCGGTGCGACAAAGGGGCTCGATTTTACTTAAGTGTTCGATATTGCTCCATTCCCCGACGGGAGAATAGCCGGTGCCTTTTACGGTTATTTTTTCGCCCAAGAGATAGACTTCAACCACCGTCATTTCGTTTTTGGTTAGGGTTCCGGTTTTGTCAGAGCAGATGGTGGTCGTGGAGCCTAGCGTTTCCACGGAGGAGAGTTTTTTGACAATTGCGCGTTTTTTGGCAAGGCGTTGGACGCCGATGGCGAGAGCGATGGTGATGGTGGCCGGGAGACCTTCGGGTACGGCGGCGACAGCCACGGAGGTTGCAAATAACAGAGAAGAAGTGAATGCTTTTCCTTGTAAAATCCATCCGGTCAAAAATAGGATCGAAGAAATAACCAGTGTGATTTTTCCAACAAAAATTCCAATTTTAAGCAGTTCTTTTTGTAGCGGACTTTTATCTTTTTTAGTGTCTTGGGTGAGATGCGCGATTTTGCCGAATTCGGTGTTCATGCCGGTGCTTAGAACTACGGCGTGTGCGGTGCCGTGAGTGACCGAGGTTCCCATGAAAATTTGTGTTTCATGGGCTTGATACGCCGGATTTTTTTCATTTATGGCAATGACATTTTTGATTGCGGGAGTGGATTCTCCGGTGAGCGCGGATTCATTGACTTCGAGTTCATTTTCTTCGAGAAGTTGGGCGTCGGCCACAATGTTGTCGCCTTCATTTAAAATAAGAATATCACCGGGTACGACTTGTGAAGCGTTGATTTGGATGACTTTTCCGTCACGCAGGACGCGGGCGCTGGGGGAAAGCATTTTTTGTAGAGCTTCGAGTGCTTTTTCCGCTTTGAATTTTTGAATAAATCCAATCATGGCATTGAGCACCACAATAAATAAGATCACACTTGCGTCTATGGGTTCACCTCCGATGCCGGCGATGATTGCCGCAAAGATTAAAATAATCACCATAAGGTCTTTGAATTCCTCTAAAAACAAAACGATGAGCGGCTTTTTATGATGTTTTTTTAGAATGTTGGGGCCGTATTGCAAAAGTCGGGCTTGCGCGTCTTTGGAGGTGAGGCCGGAAGGGGAGCTTGAATTTGGCATTGAGCAGTGAGGGAGGAGATTTTGAATTCATGAAAATTATACACGAAAATCATTGGGAATTTTGTGGATAAATTTGGTGTCTCAGTGAATAGGTTGACATTTTCCGATAAAGTGTTAGGATTTTATCCTTTTTTAGTGAAATTTTTTAATAAAAATAATTATGGGATTAGGTCATGGATTGAGATCATTGGTTTTGCCTCTCTTGTTGGCGTCAACAGGTTGCGTTGCCCCTTCTGTGGCTTTTGAAGTTGTGGAAAAGCACTGTGAAGTAGTGAGTAGTCAAGGTCCCCTTATCGTAATGGATCAGGCTTTTGCTATTAAGGAGGAAATAGCTCGTGAAGGGTTAGCGCGATGCCAGAAGGATGGGGGTGATTGTGTGGTAGCTCAAGTAGCGTTAAGTTCTGCTCAAGCATCAAGGCAAGCGAATGAATTGGAAATTCGACGGGCTTTTAATGGGAGATGTTTGTCTAGTATCAATTCTATTTATCCCGAATGATTTTTTAAAGGATCAGTTATCAATATTTAAGATGTCGCTTCATATTAAAGATAATTTTGATGCCGTGTCGGATCCTGTGCCTTTTCGACGCAATTGTGATTTGTCTTTTTCTTTCGAAGAAATGCAGGCAATATTAGGGGATCGTATGAGAGAAGTGAATAGTCCTGATGGAGGAAAGTTTTGGATTGTTGATTACGAGGAAAATTTTCCTGTGGTGATTTTACAAGATTTTAAAACCGGGATTCTTTATGTGACTCATAAATCTTCTCGGGGTTTAATTGAAGAATTGATGGCAGAGTTTGCCCCGAGGCGTGAGTTAATGGAAGAGGGAAGGCAAAGAAGGGAAGAACTTTTTTTATTTAAAAAAGGATTAGAAAAAGAAGAGAGAGAAATTTTAAGGCAACAAAGAATAGAAAGAGAAATTTTAGAGCGACAAAAGGCAACAATAGAAATCGCTCGAGAAGAGGCTTATCGCGCGGAATGGAATTCTTTACTTTAATTTTCCCCTTCTCCACTTTTCAATCTCAGCATGATTGCCGGAGCGAAGCACGTCCGGGACTGCGAGGCCTTTGTAGTCTGCGGGTTTTGTGTAGTGCGGGTATTCTTTTTTGCGATCCAGGCGTTTGCTGAACGATTCTTCTTCCGGAGAATCGGAATTGCCTAGGATGCCGGGCAAAAGGCGGACCATGGAATCGATCATCATCATGGCTGGGAGTTCGCCGCCGGTGACGACATAAGGGCCGATGCAGATTTCTTCGTCCACGAGCGTGTCGCGCACGCGTTGGTCAATGCCTTCGTAGCGACCGGAGAGCAAGATGAGGCCGTCGTATTTTTTAACGTATTGTTCCGCGCGGATTTGGGTCCATGGTTTGCCGTGCGGGGTGAGAAAAATGACGGGCCCGGATTTTTTTAATGCTTTTTTTTGAAGTTTTTTGACCGCGTTGATGGAATCGAACAGCGGTTGGCAGGTCATGACCATGCCTGCGCCTCCGCCATAGGGCGTGTCGTCGACTTTTTTGTGCTTTTCCTTGGAGTACGCGCGAATGTCGTGTGCGTTCAGCTCAAAGGCTCCTTTTTTGAGGGCTTCGCCCAAGACCCCAAATTCAAAATAGGGATTTTGGGTGAAAAAGGATGGAAAAAGGGTGAGAATGTCGAAGCGCATAGGGTTATTGTATAGGAAAATGCTTTGTGGCGCAGGAGGGAAAATGATAAGGATGGGCTTGACTAAACTGCTTTTATTGTGTTTAATTTTTTCGTAATTTTAAATTTAAATCCATTTTTTATGGCTGTAGAAGAGCAATCATCCAAAGATCTAATCTTGGTTACACAACATTGCGCAGAACCGAGACCCACCATGACTTTTTTACTCGATGAGTCTGTGCGATTGGTTCCTTTGGCTGATCATACAAATGTAGCGGATTGTGTCGGAACAGGAGGGAGTGGATGTCCTGAATTTGAAGAGCTTTATTTGGATCCGCGCACAAATGTAGTAGGAGTTTGTTGCAAATTAAGAGAAGCTCTCGAAAAAGGCAAGGTTATAAGCCAAGCTCGAAAAGATAAATTTTTTATGATGGCTCGATGGCGAAGGAATAGGGGCTTTCAATCAGGGGAAAAAGGGCCTAGGGCTGCCAGGACGGCTTACGCTCAATGCCCTGGTTGTTTGGCTGGGACGCAGCTTTGGAATCTTTTTAAAAAGGAGGGAGAACCTGATGCCGTTTTTGATCGTGATCGTGCGTTAGAGGCATTTTTAGCAGATCAACGAGCGTTAGAGGAAAGACAAAAGGCAGAAGATAAAGCTGAATAAAAGATTTTTTGGGGAGGGGAGGATCTGGTGAGCCTATTTGTTGGTCTGAAGCCTCTCTTCAAAGACGTTTGGCTTCTAGGGCTAGAGCGGAGGGCAAGCATGTTTCTGAACAACCCCTTTTTGATAAAGCCGCTGCTTTAGAGGCTTGGATTGCACACCAAGTTCCTGCATAAAATTTAACAGATAAAGAATCCTTCCTGGGGAGGATTTTGCAGAGTAGAATTTATCATGTGGCTAAAAATTGAAAAGCCGTTTTCAACGTTTACGTGAAAATTTAGCGGTAAGCCAAATTCAATCGCTACTCAAGGCGCTCTGTCCCGCGTTGCGGGACTTCGCGTTAGCGTTTGCTGAATTGCGGAGCTCGGCGAGCACGTTTGAGACCGTATTTCTTGCGTTCTTTGATACGAGAGTCGCGCGTGAGGAGTCCGGCTTTTTTCAATGTGGGGCGAAGCAACATGTCGAGAGAAATCAAAGCACGAGAAATGCCATGACGAATGGCTTCAGCTTGGGCATGAGAGCCTCCGCCTTCCACCAAGGCCGAAACATCGACATCTTTTAAATGGTCGGTGAGTTTGAGTGGAAATTGTACGATTTCGTACGTTTCTTTGATGGTGAGGTATTTTTTATAGGGTTCTCCGTTGATCACAATTCGTCCTTGCCCTTTTTCATAAAGATTCACGCGGGCCACGGCACATTTTCGTTTGCCGAGCGCGGAATAATAATGACCGGAAAAAGTCATGCCTTTTTCGCTTTTTTCGGCACGAGCTTCGGCTTTTGTTTCAGAAGATTCTTTTTTGGTGGGCATAGGAAGAAGTTAGTATGAAGTATTTAAGAAATTTTAATAGGTTTTGGATTTTGTCCGGTGTGTTTGTGTTCCGGACCGGCATAAATAAAGAGTTTTTTCATGAAATGATCGCGCAGTTTGTTCTTGGGCAACATGCCGTAGATTGAATCGCGTACAAGGCGGGTGGGCTGGCGTTCCACCACGGTTTTGGCTTGGACTTCTTGAAGATGTCCCCACCATCCGGTGTGTTTTCGATAAATTTTGGTTTCCATTTTGTTGCGAGTGAGTGCGACTTTTTCCGCATTGATCACCACCACATAATCCCCGCAGTCCACATGAGGACTGAAGGTGGTTTTTTCTTTTCCGCGGAGAATTTTGGCCACTTGAGTCGCTAGTTTTCCAACCACGACGTTTTCCGCATCCACGAGAAACCATTCTCGTTTGAAATCAGTGATTTTGGCCGCATGGGTTAATTTTTTCATCGTTTTTTAGGTTAAACAAGTTCAATATAAACAACCGGGGCCGCGTCACCGGGACGATTTTTAAAGTGGGTGATGCGGGTGAAACCGGAAGTGCGATCGGAATAACGTTTTGTCAATTCTTCGAGAAGTTTGCGAGAAGCATTCTCGTCAAAGAGTGAGGCCTTGAATTCGCGAATGATTTCGCGTTCGAGTTTGGCGCCCGAAGCCACGGATTTGGCTTTGGTGATTAGGCGTTCCACTCGAGGGGCAATGGCTTTGGCCTTGGCTTCGGTGGTTTTTATTTTTTCGTGCAAAATCAGAGAAGTGATCAGGTTTTTTACCAGCGCGTTGCGATGATCCGGTTCACGTCCGCCGATTTTTAATTTTTTGGTTCGATGCCGCATAAAGAGAAGTTAGAAATTTTGAATTTTAAATTTTAGGTTAATTTTCCACCGATTCTTCAGGATTGTTGTCGTCGGTCAAAGCGAGGTTGCGTCCTTTTAACGCATCGCTCACTTCGGTCAACGCTTTTTTACCGAACCCTCTCAGGTTGGACAATTTGCCTTCGGAGCATTTGACGAGTTGTTCAATGGATCCGATGCCACCGTTGATGAGAGAGTTTAACGTGCGAGGAGACAAACCCAGAATTTCAATCGGAGTGTAGGTCTCTTGAGCCGGTGTCTTTTGTTCTTCTTTGGACGCTTTTTCCATGATTTTCTTGTAGTCGCTGACGAATTCGGGTTCCACATCTTTGTCTGTAATATCGAAGAGATTGTAGTAGGATTTGAGGATGTTGGCGGCGAATTTGAGGGCTTCTTCCGGAGTGAGAGCGCCGTTGGTTTGCACTTCCATCATCAATTTATCGAGGTTGGTCATTTGGCCGACACGAGTGTATTCCACATCGTAACGGATGTGTTTGAGCGGAGAGAAGTTGGCATCCACTTGCATCAAGCCCGGGACGTCGCTCTTTTCGAGTTGAACCGGTCGGTAACCTACGCCTTTTTCCACTGTGATTTCCATTTCCAATGTTGTGGTTTTGGAATCGAGGCTGGTGATGTATTGATCGGGATTTAAAACTTCAATGTCACTCGGGAATTCAAAATGTTTGGCCAAAATATCGCCGGGCCCGGTTTTTTTAAGTTTGACCGTGGTGGCTCCTCGGGATTCTTTTCTAAGTTGCACATTTTTAAGATTGAGAATGATATCAAGAATACTGTCTTTTACCCCTTTAAGAGTGCTGTATTCATGCGAAATTCCTTTGATTCTAACCGCGGTGATGGCGGCGCCGGGCAATGAAGAGATCAAAACACGTCGAAGTGCGTTTCCCAAAGTCATTCCATAACCTGGAGGGAGTGGGGCAAAAGTGAAAAGAACATGGTTGTCTCCAAGGCGTTTGAAATCGAATTTGGGGAGACCGATTTCTTCCTGAATGATATGCATGGGGTGAGGATTAAAAGGGTGAAGGGAAGTTAGTACTTTATGGAGGGTGAAGAGGGGAGAGAAAAAGAGGGACAAGTCACTGCGCTACACTTTTTAAGACTTGGAGTAGAACTCTACGATCAAACTGCTTTGGATGAGTTGTTCGAGATCGTCTTTTTCCGGAAGGGCCACCACTTCCAAGGTCAATTTTGCGGCTTCGGCTTTGAGCCAAGAGGGTGGTTTAATTTTTTCTTTGCCCGCTTTTACGCTTTCAAAAATGGGACTGTTTGCGTTTTTGGTGCGAATTTCAACTTTGTCACCGATTTTAACTTGAATGGAAGGGATCGTGATTCGTCGTCCGTTCATTTTAAATAAACCGTGGCCCACCATTTGGCGTGCTTGGGCGCGAGTTTTTGCGAATCCCGTGCGGTAAATCACATTGTCGAGGCGGCGTTCCAAAAGACGAAGTAATTCTTCTCCGGTAACTCCGTTTCCGCTTTCCGCTTTTTTGTAATAGTTATGGAATTGTTTTTCCGTGAGTCCGAACATGAGACGCGCCTTTTGTTTTTCCAATAATTGTTTGGCGTATTCCGTTTTTTTGGAAAAATGACTTTGGCCGTGCATTCCGGGTGGGAAATTGCGTTTTGCCAAAATTTTATCGAATTTTTCCGAGCCGTAAATGTTGACTCCGAGTCTTCGGCAGTGCCTCGCTCTGGGACCTCTGTATCGGGACATAAGAAAGAAGAATTAGTATATAGAAGATTAAACCTTGCGTTCACGGCGTTTGCGGCATCCGTTGTGTGGGACCGGTGTAACGTCGGTGATGGATAGAATTTCAATGCCTCCGGCGATCAATCCACGAATGGATTGTTCTCGGCCGTTGCCAATCCCTTTTACAAACACGTGTGCTTTCATCAAGCCGTAGGCTTTTGCTTTTTCGATCGCGTTTTCAGCGGCGACTTGCGCGGCATAAGGAGTGGATTTTTTGCTTCCGCGGAATCCGCTGGCTCCGGATGAAGCCCAAGCCAAAACGTTTCCGGACGGTTCGGCCACGGTCACGATGGTGTTGTTGAATCCTGCGTGAATGTTGACGCGACCTTCGGGCACATTGCGGCGTTTGCGACTCACTTTTTTGGGAGCCACCGCCGGTTCGGCACCGGATTTTCCGGCTCCGGCTTTTTCAGCATTTTTTGCAGCTCCTTTTTCAGGGGCTTTTTCCGACTTTTTTTCAGGGGGTGGGGTATTGGCCATAAAAGTTAGTATGAAGTATTTAGTATATAGAAGTTAGGATGGATGCAGAAGGGAAAGCTCATTTCGCTTCGCTCTGTGAATATGTTTCGTGAGCGGGGTTTAGGTCTTAGATTCTTTACTGCGACCGCTTCCGACTCCCACGGATTTTTTCCCTCGGAGAGTGCGAGCGTTGGATTTGGTTTTTTGTCCGCGGCACGGGAGGCGTTTGCGATGGCGAAAACCACGATAAGAACCAATGTCTTGAAGGCGCTTAATATCCATGGCGCGTTTACGACGAAGATCTCCTTCGGTGGTGATTTTTGTGATGGCTTCACGTAGTTTTTTTTCATCCGCCTCACTTAAATCTTTGGCATGAATATTTTTGTCGATATTGAGTTCGTCGAGAAGCTTTGTGCTGGCACTGCGACCCATTCCATAAATATAGGTAAGGGCAATTTCCATGCGTTTGTTTGGAGGAAGATTGACGCCGGCGATACGGACCATAAGTTAGGGGTTAGTTGGAAAGTATTTAGTATTGAGAAGTTAGTATGAAGAGAAGAAAATGCGAAATGCGGACCCTTCGTTTCGCTGCGGGTCTGTTATCCTTGACGTTGATTGTGGCGTCGTTTGGATTTGCACGTGACTCGAATAATACCTTTTCGTTTGATGACTTGGCATTTTTCGCAGATGGGTTTGACAGAGCTTCGGACTTTCATGAGATGAGGGATTTAAATTATTATTGAATTTCTTCATGAGGGACGTTTTCCGCGGAAGAATTTTCTTCGGCAATCGGTTTGGGGGGGCGTTTCCCTTTATGGCGGTAAACGATGCGGCCTTTGGAAAGATCGTAAGGAGTCAATTCAACAGTGACGTTGTCTCCGGGGATGATGCGAATGTAATTGACGCGCATCTTTCCGGACAAATGGCACAAAATAGGGTGATCACTCGGGTAATTGGCATCTTCAATCTTGACCTTGAAAGTTGCATTAGGCAGACATTCGAGTACCATTCCGTCAACCTGAATTACCTGTTTGACCATAAAGATTGAAAAGTGCTTACGTTAAGCGAAAGCTTAGGTTAAAGCGCTAGGATTCTACATGATGTGTTGAGGGCGTGCAAGATTTTATTTGATGATTTTTAAAGTGGGTGTTTTTCGAAATATCTATATTTTAACGGATTGGGTTGTTGGTTTTTGTCAAAATTGTTTGAAACTATTTAAAAAGAGGGACGGATATTCCCTCTATCGCATGGGGAGAACCTGCTCGGATCATGATCCTCGCAGAACCTCCCTTGAAAAAATGCGATCTCGGGAACATCCACCCCTCTTTTTTGGGTGGAAGGGGGGGGCATTCGGTCGCATGGGAGCAAAACGCCTCAGATCATGATCTTCGGCGTTTTTTCCTTGAAAATGCGACTCAGGAAACACACCGCCTCTCTTTTTTGGGTGGAGGGGGGGGGCAAGCGGTCGCATGGGAGCGAAATGCCTTTTTACGGAGAAGTGTAGGCCGGGATCACGTTCGTCACCCCTGTTCCCACCGTGGTTTGCAAAGTGAGGGTTGGGGCTTGGCCCAAGAGATGGCCGGCCTCGGAAAAATCGATGGGCGTAATCCCGTCTGCGCTGAACGTTTGATAGTGTGCTTTTAATACAATTGTGACGCGAGGTTGAAGTTGAACACTTTCAAAAGTGCCCCCGCTTGTTGTGCTACTTTCGGCATATCCTTTAAACGGATCTTCGAGCGGGGTGATGTAAAAAGTGAGTTCGTCGATGTAGAGGGTTTGAGGGGAGATGGATTTGAAGTCTTCGTTGTCGTCATTTCCCTTGGTTAGATCTGCCGGGTCGGGGAGTTGGTTTCCGTAAGAGTCGAAAGTGCACATGTATTCGTCGGAACAATGCCAGGCATCCACAAGTCCGTTTCCGTCGGTATCGGTTCCGGTGAGTTTAACGGTATTGATGCTTGGGACCGTCCCGTTGTGAAGGATAAAATACGTGCGTTCGGTTCCGGATTTATTGATGAGAAAAAGTTCGTTGGTTTTGTAATAGGAGTTTTCACTCGAACAATCCGAACTCCCTTCGCAAAAAGCATTGGCTGTGTCCGGATTGGACAACGATCCATTGTAAGGATTCATTCCGGTGTCGTAGTCAAATGTGCTTGTGTTCGGAGAGCATCCGGATCCCAAGGGGTCAGGATAGGAAATGGATCCTCCCACACAAAGGGCTCCATAATCGTCATCGGATCCGGGATTGAAAAATTGTTTATGATATTCTCCGTAGTTTTCCCCAAATGTTTTTGCGGTGATGGGGTCTACGCTGACTTGGATTACATTGCGGCTGTAGTACTCCTCGTAGTCGATGCCTGAGGCTTGAATTTCTCGCGCTATTTTTTCGAGGAGGTTTTGCGCCTCGGTGTACAGGTATTCTTCCATCTCCACTTTGCGTGCGGCATTGGAAACATTGCTCACCATGACCACGCCTGCGGTTGCCAAAATCGCGAACAAAGTGATTGCGACCGTGATTTCGATGAGGGTAAAGGAGGGGCGGAAGGACATGGCCCCATTTTATAGGAAAAAATTAAATTCGGGTATTGAAAATAAATGGAAAATGGATTTTTTTATTTCGTCTCCAGCGTCCACGTTCCATCCCAGTTTGCGGGTGGGTTTTGCTTGAGCGTCGCGAGGCGGGTGAGATAGATGTCCGTGGTTTTGTCGAGGGGAGCGAGTTTTTTCACCTCTTGGAATTTTTGTTCGGCTTCTGTGAATTTCCCATCATGATACAACGTCATTGCGGCATGGAAGGTGTCGATGATTTGGCGATGGCGATCCTCGAGTTTTCCTTTGAATGTGAGCAATTCGTACACGTCGACCGGGTGTTCTTTGCCTTTGACGCGGAGGTGGTCGAGGTGGCGGGTTTCAAATTCGTCCTTAATTGCGGCAAAAGTGAGGTCTGAAATCATGATGCGTGTGCCGTATTCTTTATTCGCGCCTTCGAGGCGGGAGCCGAGGTTGACGATGTCGCCCATGACTGTGTAGTCGAAGCGGTCTTGAGATCCGATGTTTCCGGCAATGACTTCCCCTGACGCAAGGCCGATGCGGAATTCGATGAGAGGTTTGTTGCCTTCTTTGAGCCATTTTTCGTGAAGGGTTTTGATGGCCACGCGGCATTCGATCGCGCTTTGGGCTGCGAGCATGGCGTGTTGCGGTTCCGGAATTGGCGCGCCCCAGAATGCCATGATGGCGTCACCTTCGAATTTATTCACCGTGCCTTTATTTTTGAGAATGATGTCGGTCATGGCCGTGAAATATTCGTTGAGAAGGGAGACGAGGGCTTCAGGATCCATTTTTTCGGAGAGAGAGGTCGAGTTTTCGATGTCGGAAAAGAAGACGGTGACCGTGCGTTTTTCTCCGCCAAGCTTGAGTACGTCCGGGTTGTTGGCGATTTGGGCCACGAGGTCTTTGTTCACGTATTTGGAGAACGCGGAAGTGAGTTGTTTTTTCTCCTGAGTTTCGGCGAGGGATTTGTACAGCGTGATGGTGAGATAGGCCGCGAATAAGGCGAGAATCGGATACACAAAGTTGATGATGAGTCCGTGATTGAAAAAGAATTGGCCGGAAAGGTAGTAGCTGGCGATGGTGAGAATGGTGATCACGAGGCCGGGGATTACGCCGAGAATGAGGAGGGTGGTGACGAGCAGGGCGGTGAGGATTGAGATAGTTATTGTTTGGGACGCGACCGATTGCTCATGCAGGAATTTTTCTTCGAGGATGGTTTGAATGGCATTGGCATGGACCTCGACTCCGGGCATGGGGGTGTCGTAGGAGGTGGGGGTCATGGTGTGATCTTGGATCGATTTAGAAATAACCCCAATAAGAACGATTTTGTCTTTAATTTCGGATCCGTCAAAGGCCCCATTGTAGGCATCAATGAAAGAAATTATATTGTAAGAATAAGGTTTCCCGTTGTAATTGATTAAAAAGTTTTTGTTTTTATCTAAATTTTCATTTAAAGAAGTGATAAGTTCCTTGTTGTAAATTTCAATGATTTTTACAGCAAGGGTTTTTTGTGCTGTTTGCATTTGTTCATTCCAAACACTGAAGGGGATTCGTCTTATAATCTCGTCGGGATCCTTTTTCATATAAACATTTCCGATTTCAGTGTTTTCTTTGAATAGCTCTAAAGGGGGGTATGCTTGTTGGATTATGTTTGTTCCTGGTGCTGAAATAAAACTTTCTCCAAGGATAATATTATTAAATTGCTGGAGTGTTGTTGAGAAAATTTCATCTTCAGGATGGATGGCGTCAAGATAACTGATCGTTTCTTTTATGTATTCTTTGGCGGTTAGATTTTTTGCTAAAATTTCATTGAGTGCTTGTTCTGAGATGCCCCTGGATTTTTGAGAAAAAAGAATATCAAAAGTTACGGTTTTTGGATTGGCGGCTTCGATGTTTTTTAAAACCTGATCATAATAAAGGATGCTCCACCCATTGAATCTTCCAAGTCCTTTTTCATCGTCAATACTGTTTTCATCAATCCCGATAATGACAATGTCATCACTGGGGGCTTGGCGGTTATATAAATGGCTTGTCAGTTTGAGTTGCCATTTTCCGAGAGGATTTAAAAAGGCAAATAAACTCATTAAAAAAGTGATTCCAACCATGGTTAGAATCCCTGTAATGAGACGTTTTTTTGTTTTTGATTTTTGGATCATCCGAAATAAGGATAGAGTTTATCCTTATATTATACCTGAATTTAAGATGAAAAACTAGCTTTTATCAGCAGAATCTGGGCTTGATGGATATGGATTTTCTCCAAGTTCAATTATTTTTTTGCGGCGGCGCATTGTTGCAAGACCTAACGTCAATCCCAATCCTCCTAATCCCCATAAATCATTTGGTGATTCTTTTGGGGTTGAAGAACAGCCGCATACTTTAGGTTCTTCTGTGGGTTTGGTTAATTCTTCCGCACAAGCGTTTGGATTTTCTTGGCAGACATTTAAAATTTCTTTAGCCGTTGTTCCTTCTTGAGGTCTTCCATCTTCTGTAATTATCGTTGCACCTTTTTCTACTTTAAAGAAATCTCCAAAATTATTGGAATTAATTGGAGTGTCCGGGCTTCCTAAAGATATATTTTTATAAATCCCAAATTTTGATGTATCTACCATCTCGAGCGTAAAAATGCCTTTTTCGATAGAAGTCTTTGCATCAGAAAAGAAAATTGCGGCTGCTTCTGCCCCTCCAAGATCAAAAATTTCTCCTATTGGTTTGGCGGTTTCTAAATTGTCAGCGTCTAGTTGGTCTGATAATCCCATACCTAAACTTCCATCTCCTGTTGGTATTAATGTTACACTCCCATCATCGAGGGTATATGTATAGGGTCCTTCTTTAACTCCGTAGATGAATACATCACACTCCGGTTCATCGAAACAAATGATGTCACAATTTAGTGGGGCTGTTTCTCCGTCTAATACTTCCGGGGTGCAGCTTTCTCCCCCAGTATCTGTATCCGCATCAGAATCTGAGTCGGTGTCGGCATCAGAGTCGGCGTCCGTATCTGTATCCGAATCAGCATCTGTGTCAGTATCCGTGTCTGCGTCTGCATCCGTGTCGGCATCCGAGTCGCCAGTGTCACCGGTATCATCTCCTGTGTCTGTCGGGCAAGCCCCTATATCTTCTGAATCTGTTAGAGTATCGCAGTTGTTATCGATTCCATCTGTACAGATTTCTTCTGCATCTGGATTAACTCCTGCATTTAAATCGTTGCAATCGTAAGTATCACTTTCAACAGTGCCTCCCGCTTTAACTGTTGATATTAAATACATTGCTTCACCTCTATAGATTGCTGAATCATAGCCATCTCCATCCGCGTCCCAATCCGATGTGCCACTACAATCTTGATCTATGCCATCGTACCAAGTTTCTGTGGCGCCGGGGTGGATGGAGGCATTGGCGTCATCGCAATCGCTTCCGCCATAAGTAGTTGAGTCGTAAGTATCGCCGTCCTGGTCGTAATCGGATCCGCTACTGCAATCTTGATCTACGCCGTCATAATAAGTTTCTGTGGCGCCGGGATTGATCGAGGCGTTGGTGTCGTCGCAATCTGTGCCGCCATCGGCAAGGGAGTCGTAGCCGTCGCTGTCTGCGTCAGTGAGTGGAGGCGGGATAACAAATAAACTTTGAGGATTAATAGAAAGGCTATTTCTGGCAGTAGTTTCCATCGCTCCAGTTTCTAAATTTATTACTCCTAAGTTTCTATTGGTTTCTAAAGTTGTATAAATAGTGGTGGCTGCCGATTCAGAATCTACAGCTATTGAGCTGTAGCTCCCGAGATCATCTCCTAATGAGATTGTTCTTTCAAGAGTTAATGTCCCTCCGTCGGTAACATTAAATATTAATAAACTGTCATCCCAAGCGCCCGTCACATTAAGCCCCCCTGTTATAAGTTTTATTTCCCCGGTGCTCAAAGAAGTGACGCATTTAAGAACGTCTGGAACTATTGATAATGTTTCTGCCCCAATCTCAGCCGCAACAGTCGGATCCATGTCAATAATTCTCAGTTGCCCATTTCCTCCATCTGCTATGAAGGCATACCCCCCGCTAGGGCAAATAGTTAAATCTGTAGCATAATCAATTTCTCCGGCATCTCCGATAGGAGAATCATCAGTATCGAATATTTGCCATTCATGATCGGAAACGGCAATTTTTGTTCCATGTGTTTCTTCATCTATGGCATAAGCTAAGGAATCGGAAAGATCTGTTGGGTTCGTGGTACAAGAGGAAGGATCTGAACCTAAACATGTATAAGCTTCGCCGCTTGGTTCATCCATGAAATAAAGATGCCCAGTGGTTGTGCCGACGTTGAGTTTATAGACATCACTTCCAACTGGATAAAAGGTTCCATTTATGGTTAATGGATCCCCCGGATTTCTAATAACAAAAGGGCCTGCCGTTACATCCTCGGGATTATTTTTAATTGTTATGAGTTCTTCTGTTTCAGGATTATATTGACCATCCATTAAATATTCTTTGGTTGAGTCCATTAGTGTCGCTGCACGGGTGCTTGTTAAATCTGTAACAGATCTGAGCTCGACAATTTCTTGGTGATCGGAAGTGTCTACTAACAATGTTTCTGCTGCCGCTGGTGAGATCTCCGCCCCAAATGTGGCGGCTGCCAACGATGTGAGAATGAAATTTTTGGGTGAATTGTTCATATTTTATGGGTTAAATTGTTAACCCTTTATGGGAGTTGATAATAACACTCTACCTTAATTTTTGTCAACTAGTTCTGGATCACGAAATTAATGATGGAATTATTTTCTATTGATTGCGTGGCTTGCATGTGTCTTACATAAGTTTCAAGCTTTCCCATGGCTTTCCCATCAGAAATATAGACAATTTTGTTGTCTGCAATCGGGGTGTTGGTTATGAGTTGATATTCGAGGTAGGGGATGGATGTGATTCCATCTTCTGCGATGAGGGATTGAGGGAGGGTTATTTTGAAATAGGGTTGTTGGATAGTGCGTGTGGTTAAAAATTGGATAATCAAAACATTTTTGGTCCCTTGATCGTCTTCCCCTGCTTTGATTGTTTCTCCGAATCGATCTTGTATATCCATTACAATAAAATCGGTAGCATGGTTGATGGTTTCATCATAAATAAAAGTTTCCTCTTCTTTTCTTGTTCTTGGCGTTAAGTAACACGAATAATCATCTCCCCCATCATTGCACGTGCCATTGAATTCCCAATACATGATGACTTTATCTTCACCCTCATCAAGTTGGTAGCGAATTCCCGTATCCGGATCCATTGGTGTCCTCACCCTCAACTTGAATGTTTCACTCCCGGTAATGTACGAATTGACGAGATCTCCATCCGGAGAATCCGGGTCTGTATAAAATAATGGAATCGTCACCGTTTCCCCATACCCAATCCTATTCCAGTTGCAGTCATCGTCGGCCGCGTCGGCGCCAATAGCCCAGCTTGCCGAGCTGTCTTCAAAGTCGCAACTCGTGCCCACGTCGCCGGTGCCCGGGATTGGGATGTAGCAATCTTGAGTCCCGTCACAGGTGCTCCCGGCGCTTTGCCAATCCAATGGTTTGGCTTGGCTGAAAATTTCATACGTTCCGGTCACGTCCTCCGTGCCGTCTCGGTTGGTGTCCCATGAGATTGCTGTGTTTGAGAAATTTTCATAGCCGATGCCGTGATCCGCCACGTCGGCAATAGCTTTTTCCATGCTGGCACGGCTCGCGTAATACGCTTGAATCGAGCGAAAGAGATCCATATTGCGAGTGTTGGCGCGTAAAAATGAAGCACTCATGGTTCCTGCCACTACCATAATGATCGTCATCGTGATGATGGCGAAAATGAGAGAGAGGCCGGAGGGGTTTTTAAAATTTTTCATCTTAATAATTAGTTAATTCATCCATAAACGTGACGGTTTTCATGCGGTTTTTGAATTGCCATGAAACCGTTGAAGTAACGATCATGGTGTTGTCGATTTTTTCAATCCTTATAATTCTTTCATAAGGAGTTTCCGTGAGTGTTTCGCCCAAGGTATGCCACGGGTCATTTACATACAAAATATCGTCACCAAAAGGGTATTCGTAGATCATTGCATCCGTTCCGTCCGGGATTAGAATTTCCAATTTCCACGAAAAAAGATCCGTGGCCGGGTTTCCTCCTTCATCGGTTTCATTGAGTTGCGGGTAAATCACGTAATTTATTCCGGCTGCACTTCCTATTTTTACAGCTCCATCGGCTTCCTTGCATTTAGTGGGATCCGTGGTTTCAAGTGTCACATCCCAACAATCGGTTCGATTCCCCGGGAAGCGCAGCCAATTGGTGTCGCGAATATTTCGCACCGCTTCCACTCCTTCTCGCGCAAGGTTGTAGGCTTCAATGCGTTGCTCCCCTTCGGCATTGGCGGAAATGGAGACGTAGATCAAGGTCGAGGCTCCGGTTGCGCCAACGGCTAAAACAACCAAAGCAATAATGACTTCGGCCAGGGTTTCTGCGGTTTGAGAACGAAGAAGGGAAAGGAGGGAGCGTTTCATGATTTTATTATAGACGAAAAATGAATGAAAAACAGAGAAATGAGGGTTCACTCGCTCTTCGAGCTCGTTACGTGTCTGGTGTCAAAATTTCGTGGCCATTGGCGGTGACCAAAACCGTGTGCTCCCATTGGCAGCTTAAAGATCCGTCTCGCGTTACAATGGTCCAGTGGTCGTTGAGGGTTTTGATAAAGCGTTCGCCGGTGCAGGTGATGGGTTCGATGGCAATCGTCATGCCGGGTTTAAGAGCCGGCCCGTTGCCGCGTTTTCCATAATTGTAAATCGTGGGTTCTTCGTGAAGAGTTCGGCCCACGCCGTGTCCGGTGAGTTCGCGAATGATGGAAAATCCGGCTTGCTCGACGGTGCGTTGGATCATGAATGAAAGATCGCCGGTGCGTACTCCGGGTTTGATGAGTTTGATGGCGGAGTAGAGCGCTTTTCGTGTGATTGTGCTGAGTTTTTCCGCAAGAGGGTTTGCGGTTTTCCCTCCGATGACCACACTGATGGCGGCATCGGTGTTGAGGCCGTCCAGGATCAATCCGCAGTCGATTGTTACCAAATCTCCTTGCTTGAACGGAATTTCATCGGGGATGGAGTGGACCACGCGATCGTTTACGGAAATGCAACAAATCGCAGGATATCCGTTGTAGCCTTTGAATCCCGGGGTTACGTTTTCTTTTTCAAAGAGTTGTTTTGCGAAATGTTCAATGTCCACGGGGGTGATTCCGACGGTGACTTTTTCTCCCAGTTTTTTTAAAAATTCTCCTAAAAGATGTCCTCCTTTACGCATGGATTCGATTTCGGCCGGAGTTTTGATGGGAATGGACACGGAGAAAGGGGGTTATTTTTTTAACAGCGGATCCAGTTTTTCACATGTGTCTTCGTTCACTTGATCAATGGTTTGTTCTCCATTGATGCGAATGATTTTGCTCTCGGCTTCGTAGGCTTGAATCACGGGAAGGGTTTCGTCGTTGTAGGCGTTCAATCTGTTTTTAATACTGTCCATGTTGGCGTCATCGGTGCGAATCACGAGTTCACCTTCGCAAATTGTTCCATCGGCGAGAGTGGCTGAGCACATGGGCTTGTCGTAGGCCGCGGGGTACACGGTTTTGCATTGTTTACATAAACGGCGAGTGGAAAGGCGGTTCAATGCCGTGTCTTCGGAAATTTCAATCAAGACTCCGAGAAAATGACGGTTGAGGCGTTTCATCAAGTCGTTGAAGGATTTGGCTTGAGCTTCGTTCCGAGGGATGCCGTCGAAAAGAACGCTTTTTCCGGCCGGTAGATTTTTCATGAAATTTTCAATGATTTCCATAACCACTTCGTTGGACACCAGATGTCCGGCTTCGATGATGCTTTTTATTTTTTGGCCAAGAGGGGATGGCTCTTGCGCGAGACGACGGAGTTCATCGCCGGTGACGAAATTGACGAGCTCATAACGTTCCACAAGAAATTTACCTTGCGTGCCTTTGCCCGAGCCTTGCATACCAAAAAGAAGCAAATCCATAAAATAAAGAATGATAAATTTTAAATTGCCTCTACCTTAGCAAAAGAGCCGAGCGAAGGGAAGTGCGGCTTGAACGGTGAAAGAAAAATGCGGGGGAAAGCTCACTTCTGCTAATAAAATCTCTCGTAATGGTGCGAGACCATTTGTGCGTTGGTTTGGCGAATGATGTCGAGGACCACGCCGGTGACGATGATAAGGCTGGCTCCACCAATGATGGTGGGGATGCCTCCTGCGCTCGTTTGTTTAAATAAGAGTTGAATTAAGATGGGGGAAACCGCGATGCCGGCGATGAAGAGTCCGCCCCAGAGATTCAAGTGATTGGAAACTTTTCGGAGATAATCCGCGGTTTGTTTTCCCGGACGAAGCCCGGGGATAAAGCCTCCGCGTTTTTGAATATTTTCCGCCACATTATCGGGGTTGAAAGTCACACTCACGTAGAAATAGGTGAAGGCGATGATCAAAAGGAAATACAAGGTGAGATAAAGAGGGCTGCTGGATTGGAAATGATCTATAAAAAATTGCCCCATGACTTGAACCCATGTGGACTTAGCATTCACGAAGAATTGTCCCACCATGGAAGGGAAGGTCACAATGGAAACCGCAAAGATGATCGGGATCATACCGGCTTGGTTGACTCGGATGGGGAGATTGGCCTGTTCTCCTTTGGTGTTGCCGCGATTGTGTCCCGCATACGTGATGGGGATGCGACGATGGCCTTCGGTGACCAGAATGACGATCACGGTGAAAAGCAGAGTGATTAAAATAGTGGCCACTAAGGGGATTAAGCGTTGCGCATCTTGCTGAGCCAGTGCCAAAGAGGAAGCAATAACAGAAGGAATTCCGGCAATGATTCCGACAAAAATGATGATGGATGTTCCATTTCCGATGCCGTGTTCACTGATGAGTTCTCCGAGCCACATAAGAACCAAGGTTCCCGCAGAGATGGTAATCATGATGGGGATAATAACCGAGGGATCGTTTAAATTATCGATGATTGGAACTTGTGACGTGGCGTTTAAAATTCGAATCATTCCGTAGGATTGCAAAAAAGCGAGAGGAAAGGTGAGCCAGCGGGTGTATTTGTTGATGATGCGGCGACCTTCTTCTCCTTCTTTTGAAATCGCTTCCAGTTTGGGGGAAATGACGGTGAGCAATTGTAAAATAACCGAGGCGTTGATGTAGGGAGAAAGCCCCATGAGTACAATGGAGAAATTTTCAGAACTACCTCCTGTGAGCATACTGAATGCGCCCAACAGTTTATTTCGGTCAAAGACCATTTTTAAGGCTTCGATGTTGACGTCCGGAATTGAAATATGAGTCAAAAGGCGGACCACGATCACAATAAAAAGAGTGAAAAGAATTTTATTGCGTAAATCCTTCGACTGCCAGATTTGGGAGAGATATTTGAACATAAGGAGTGAGGAAGAAAAAATGTGACGTTACGCTTTAGGGCTTATGACGAGTTTGCCTTTGGCTTTTTCGATTTTTTCAATGGCGGATTTGGAGGCTTTTTCAGCGTGAATGGTGAGGGAGATAGAGAGTTCGCCATTGCCTAAAATTTTGACCGGAGTCTCGAGGTCTTTGATTAGATTTTTATGAAAAAGGCTTTCTTTGTTGACCACTTCACCGTCCTTGAAATTGGTGTTTAGGTCGCCCACATTCACTTCTTTGTGTTCGATGCGGCGCGGATTTCGGAATCCGCCCAATTTCGGCATGCGTAAATAGAGAGGGGTTTGACCTCCTTCAAATCCCGGGGCTTTGCAGCCGCCGGAACGAGCTTTTTGTCCTTTGCAACCGTGGGTGGAAAAATTTCCTTTGCCGGATCCTCCGCCTCGGCCCCATCGTTTTGTGGTTTTTCGGCTTCCGTATTTAGGTTTGATCGTATTGATTTTGAGCGTCATGATAAAGTGAGTTATTTAGAATTAGGCTTTTTGGGGGGAAGAGGAGACCCTCGCTTCGCTCCGGTCTGTTCGGCTTCAATTTTAACGCGTTCCACCGGCTTTACCGGAGCTTCGACTTTGGGTTCGGGTTTCTTTTCTTCGCGTTTTCGAAGTTGGATTAAGGCGTCAATGGTGGCTTTGCTGTTGTTTAAACGATTTGAAGATCCGAGAGATTTGCTGAGAATATTTTTAATCCCGGAAAGTTCGATGATGATGCGTGTGGCTCCTCCGGCAATGATTCCGGTTCCGGCGCCGGCGGGGATCAATAAGATTTTTGAAGCTTTGAATTTAGCGGAAACTCGGTGGGGGATGGTGTCATTGAAAATCGGGATATTGATCATGTGTTTTTTGGCTTCGGTAACCGCTTTTTTAATAGCTCCAACCACTTCGGCGGATTTGGCGATGCCTACGCCCACGCGTCCTTTTCGATTCCCGATGGCCACGGTGGCACGAAAACGCATACGGCGACCCCCTTTGACCACGCGAGTTACGCGATCCAATTGGATGACTTCTTCTTCGAACTCTTTAGGCTCTTGATTGCGAGGTCGGTTGCGATTATTGGAAGGATTATTGGGTTTTGGCATTGTTTTGAAAAATTATGAAAATTAGAATTTAAGACCGCTTTCGCGTGCGGTATCGGCTATGATTTTAACGCGGCCATGGTATTTATAACCGTTTCGATCAAACACGCAGGACGTGATGTTTTTTTCAAGTGCAAGTTTGGCGATTTCAGCCCCGATTTTTTTGGCGTGTTCGGTTTTGGTTCCTCCTTTAACCTTGAGATCCGAGGTGGAAGCCATTACTTTCCCGGTGGTATCGTCAATCAGTTGAGTGTATATCGCTTTCAAACTGCGATAGACCACCAAGCGAGGTCGTTCCGCGGTTCCCGATATTTTGGAACGGATGCGCGCGTGGCGTTTTTTTCGGAGTGTTATTTTTTTAAGCATTGTGTAATGAGTAATAAGTATGGGTATGGATTGCTAGGCGTGATCTTTTAGGCGGTGGTGGCTTTGGCAGCTGTTTTCCCGGCTTTTCGATGGATGATTTCATTTTCATATTTAATCCCTTTGCCTTTGTAAGGTTCTGGTTTTCGGAATTCTCGGATTTCGGCGGCCACTTGGCCCACTTTTTGTTTGTCGATACCGCTGACAGTGAGAGAATTTTTCTTTTCTTCATCGAGTTTAAATTCAATGCCGGCCGGGGCTAAGTATTCGATAGGATGAGAATAGCCAAGACTGAGGACGAGTTTTTTTCCTTGAACCAAGAAACGATATCCTACTCCGTTTACTTCGAGTTTTTTAAAAAATCCTTCGGAGACCCCTTTCAATATATTATTAATGAGCGTTCGGGTGAGTCCATGGAGTTCTTTGCTTTGGCGTTCATCGTTGGGGCGTTTCACGCGAATTTCTTTTTCAAGAATTTCGATTTTCATTAGAGGGGCGGGCGTCATTTTAAGTTCGCCTTTGGGGCCCTTGGCAGAGAACACGCCGGCTTCGAACGTGACGGTTACGCCTTGAGGGATGATGATGGGTTTTTTTCCGACTTTAGACATCGTTTTTAAGGTTAAAATTAAGCGATTTCACAGAGGAGTTCTCCTCCCAATTTATTTTTTCTGGCTTCTTTGCCACTCATGATTCCTTTGGGGGTGGAAAGAATCGTTATCCCGAGCCCACTCAACACAGCTTTGATTTTATCCGCTTTGACATAAATGCGTTGTCCGGGCTTGGAAATGCGGCGGATGTGCAATGGGGTGGGGCGTTTTTTCAACGTGACTGTAATTTCTTTGAACCCGTCTTTATTTTTTTCAACCTGGAAATTCGTGATGAGTCCTTGTTTTGTCATGATTTGAAGCATGGCTTCTTTGATTTTGGAATAAGGAGCATGGGTTTCGGCGAGTCCGGCGTGGTCCGCATTTCGGAGTCGAGTGAGTAGATCGGCGATAGGATCGGTATGCATTGTGGAAGTATTTAAGTGTTGAGTGTTTGGAGTGGAGAGGAAAGAAGAGGAGAAATTTAGAGGGGGGAAAATCTGTTTATGCCGCTGTGTGGCACTGCGGGGCTACCAAGAAGATTTTTTGATTCCCATGATCATGCCGGTGTTGGCGAATTCTCGGAAGCAAATGCGACAGAGACCAAAGCGCCTGATGTAACCTCTCACCTTACCGCATTTGGCGCAACGATTATAGATACGGGTGGAGTGACGCGGTTTTTTTCCGCTTTTTAACGCTTTTTCAAACGCTTCTTTGGTGCGGGTATTTTTGATTTTGAGGGCTGTTCTTGCCATGAGAAATTGGAAATTTTAAAATTTAAAATTTAAATTAAACTTTTTCAGGGGCCTTCACTTCATCTTTGAAGGGGAAACCTAATCCTTTTAGGAGACGATAACCTTGGTAATCGGTTTTTGCGGAGGTGCTGATCGTGATTTGGAGTCCATGATTTCGAGTGATGTTGTCCGGATTCACTTCAGGGAATACGGTAACCTCTTTAATGCCGATGCTGTAGTTTCCTTTTCCATCAAATCCTTTAACCGTAATTCCGCGGAAATCGCGAATACGGGGGAGAACGATATTCACCAAGCGACTTACAAAATCGTACATGCGTTGTCCTCGGAGGGTGACGGTGATTCCCACCGGCATTCCAATGCGAAGCTTGAAATTGGAAATGGCTTTTTTGGCCTTGGTGACCACGGGTTTTTGCCCGGCCAATCGCGTGATGTTTTCGAGGATGGTATCATAATTTTTATCTCCGGATTGAACATAACTTCCAATCCCTACGTTGATATTGACTTTCATCAAGCGAGGCAAAGCAAGCGTGTTTTTAATATTGAGTTCTTTTTTGAGAACGGGAACCAGTTTGTTGTAAGTCTCTTTCATGAGATTAAGGGGTTATTTTTTCTTGCCTTTGGTTGTGACCTTTTCCTCTATTTCGGTTCCGGATTTTTTGGCAATGCGGATTTTTTTACCGTTTTCGAGGATTTTGTAGCCGACACGAGTGGGTTTTTCGGTTTTGGGATCAATGAGCATGGCATTGGAGGCGTCAATGGGCGCTTCATATCGGATGATTTCTCCGGGCTTGGATTGCGTTTTTTTAATGTGACGGACGCGGATGTTCACTTTTTCAACCACAATTTTGTTGGTTTTTTTCATGACGCGCATGATTTTGCCTTTCTTCCCCTTGTCTTTTCCGGAGAGAATGATGACTTGATCGTTTGTCTTGAGCTTCATAGTGTGAGAAGTAATAGATTAAACTACATCTGGGGCTAAGGAAATAATTTTTTGGAATCCTTTTTCACGGAGTTCACGAGCCACGGGACCGAAGACGCGAGTTCCTTTGGGCATATTGTCTTTTCCAACGATCACGACCGCGTTTTCATCGAATCGAACATAGGATCCGTCGGCGCGTTTGAGTTCCTTTTTTTGTCGTACGATCACGGCGCGTTCCACCGCTTTTTTGCGGACCAGTCCGCGCGGGGCGGCGTTTTTTACCGAGACCACGATCACATCTCCAATTTGAGCGTAACGTCGTTTGGAGCCACCAAGGACCTTGAAGCACATGACTTCTTTCGCTCCGGTGTTATCGGCGACCACGAGACGGGTTTGAGTTTGAATCATAATTATTAAGATTTAGGTGTGGAAATTTTTGGTAGTTCCGTGGTCCAGCGTTTAAGTTTGCTGAGCGGTCGGGTTTCGTACACGGTGACGGTGTCTCCTTCTTTGAATTTATTTTCAGGATCGTGAGCGTGGAATTTTTTGGAAACCATATAACGTTTTTGATACTTGGGATCTTTGCGTTGGGAATCCACACGAATCACGATGGTTTTATCATTTTTTTTGCTGACGACGATACCGGTTTTGCTGTGCATGACAGAGAGAAATTAAAGGAATTAGAATTTTTAAATTTTAGAAGATTTTTTGTCGGCTTGAGCCTCTTTATTTAATTTATTCAATTGAGTTAAGGTTTGAGCCACATATTTTTTATTTTTGGTGATGGCGTCGGATTTCTTACTTTGCTTCATTTTAACACTGAGACGGGCGGCCAACAGATCTTTTCGACCGGTTTCGAGCTCTTGATTGAGCGTTTTGATGTCTTTTTTTTGAAGTTCAACAAAGGTGTACATAGGGAAAATTTTTAACGAAGAGCAGAAGTAACAAAAGTGGTTTTAACAGGGAGCTTGTGAGAGGCGAGGCGCATGGCTTCGCGCGCAGTGGCTTCATCGATTCCATCCATTTCAAATATAATGGTTCCGGGGAGTACGTGAGCGACATAATGATCGATTGATCCTTTTCCTCCTCCCATGCGGACTTCAGCCGGTTTTTTGGTGAGAGGGGTGTGAGGGAAAATGCGAATCCAGAGTTTTCCTCCGCGTTTTACGCAGTGAGTGACCGCACGGCGAGAGGCTTCAATTTGGCGGGATGTGATTTCACAGGCAGCCACAGCTTTAAGTCCATAAGCCCCGAACGCGAGACGGAATCCGCGAGTAGCCACTCCTTTTAACGCGCTTCGTGAGCGATGACTCTTTCTGAATTTCTGTTTTTTCGGAAGTAACATGGTGAAAAATTAATACGGTTAGAATTGACGAGGACGAGGGAATCGAGGGTTTCTTGGAGGAAATTTTTTCTCTTCATCTTTATCCGCTATTTTTTGAGCGGCTTCGGCGGCCATCATTTCGGAAACTTTTGTGAAGATATCTCCTTTATAGATCCAGACTTTAAGACCGATGATTCCATAGGTGGTCCTACAATGATAAACAGCGTAATCGATGTTCGCTCGGAAAGTGTGCAATGGGATTTTTCCTTCAGTGAAGGTTTCATCGCGTGCGATTTCCACTCCATTTAAGCGTCCGGCGGCTAAGATTTTAATTCCTTTGGCTCCGGCTTCCATGGCTCGTTGCACTGCGGTTTTTGCGGCGCGACGATAAGAAATACGTTTGACCACTTGCTGAGAGATGTTTTCTGCAACCAAGTAGGCATCGATATCCGGATTTTTAATTTCTTTTACTGTGATATTGAATCGAGATGGTTTGAATTTTACTTCAAGAACTTTTTGGAATTCTTCAATGCCTTCGCCTTGGCGTCCAATGATCATTCCGGGACGTGAGGTGTGGATTACAAGTTGAGTATTTCCGGCGTTACGAAGAATTTCAACCTTGGAAATGTGCCCTTCTTTGAAATGATTTTTGATGAAGGCGCGAACCGCAATGTCCTCATGTAGGAGTTTGCGATACAAGTGTTTGTTCGCAAACCATTTAGAGTCCCAAGTGAAGATGATGCCGATGCGTAGGCCTTTTGGATTGATTTTCTGTCCCATACAATGAGGGGTGAATTAAGAGGTGATTATTTGGAAGATTTTGATTTTTTGACCGGTTTTTCTTTTTTTTCAGCTTTAGGTGCAGTTTTGATTAAATTAGGATCTGCTTCGACTTTAACCGTGATATGACAGGTGCGCTTTTTAATGGGGTGAGCTCGGCCGCGAGAGGCGGGCATAGAGCGCTTGTAGGTCATTCCTTCGGTCACAATAATTTCTTTAATTACGAGGGTTTCGAGATCTTGCTTAAAGTTATTTTTAGCATTGGAAGCGGCGGATTGAATGGTTTTGTAGAGAGGTCTTGCGCCGACTTTTGTCGTGTACTTGAGGAGATCTAGGGCTTCTTGTACCGGTTTTCGTCGGACCATTCCTGCAACCAGGTTCACTTTTTTAGAAGAGATTCGAATTTTTCGTAAGTGGGCAATCATGGGATAAGGGCTAAGGGAAAATTAATTTTAGATTTTGAATTGAGAGAGAAAGAAGGGGCTATTTTTTCGCAGGAGCCGGAGTGGCGGCGGGAGCAGGGGATCCTCCTTCCGCTGCTTTGGCGAGTTTTCCGCCATGTCCTCTGAATTTACGTGTGGGAGAGAATTCTCCGAGACGATGTCCCACCATTTCTTCGGTGACAAAGACGGGGACGTGATCTTTTCCGTTGTGAACCCCGAAGGTGTGTCCAACGAACTCGGGAGCAATCACACAGGCGCGCGCCCATGTTTTAATCAATTTCTTTTGATTCGTTTCATTGAGTTTGGCGACTTTTTTGATGAGTTTCGGATCGAGGTAAGGGCCTTTTTTTGAACTTCGAGACATGGGGGTTTGAAATTAGAAATTTTAGATTTTGAATTTTGAATTGGGGGAGAGAAATAGGGGAGCGCACTTCGCTTCGCTTCGTGCGTTTTAGATAACCAATGTGGTCTTGATTAAGTTGCGGCCACGGCGGTCACGAATGCGATAAATATCGGTCCTATTTTTGCGTTTTCGAGTCTTAACTCCGAGAGCGGGGGCACCCCAAGGCGTTTTTGGCCCCGGCATACCCACAGGACAACATCCTTCTCCTCCACCATGAGGATGATCTACCGGGTTCATGGCTTTTCCACGAACTTCGGGGCGTTGACCTTTCCAGCGATTTCGTCCCGCTTTTCCAATTTTCAGATTTGAAATATCACCATTACTTACAATTCCCACTGTGGCATAGGCATCTTTCGGGATAAAGCGAATTTCTCCGGAAGGAAGTTGGATTTGAACCATGGCTCCTTCGAGAGATACCAGTTTGGCGCATGCTCCGGCGCTACGGACAATTTGTCCTCCTTTCCCGGAAACAAGTTCCACATTGAAAACATTAAAACCAACAGGGATGTTTTTGACTTGAAGTCTATTCCCGATTCGCAATTTGGCGCGTTCGGCGGTTAAAATTTTATCTCCGACCTTAATGCCTTGAGGAGCAAGATGATAGCGTCGATCTCCATTTTTATAACAAACCAAAATAATGTAGGCGTTTCGATTGGGATCGTATTCAATGGAACGAACGGATCCTTCCACTCCTTTATTATCAACACACTTAAAATCTATAATGCGATAATGACGTCGTACTCCGCCGCCACGATGTCGAATGGTGATTCTTCCTTGGTTGTTGCGTCCAGAACATCGGTTTTGGGGAGAACAAAGCGATTTTAACGGTTTGCCTACGGTCACTTCTTCAAACGTGGAAACATTCATTTGTCGTCGTCCCGCGGTTGTGCCTTTTACTTTTTTGATAGTGGTCATAAAAATTATTTTTTGAATTTATAGGGATCCAGGGTTTTCCCTTTTTCCAATGTTATGGTGATTTTTTTACCCGCACTTCTCTTTGTGAGAACACGACCGCGTCCCACCAATCGAGTTTTTTCCAAAACTTGACGAACGGATACCTTTTCAACCTTTACTCCATAAAGCATTTTGATTGCATTTTGGATGTCGATTTTAGTGGCATGATCGTTGACGAGAAAGGTGTATTTCCCTTTTGCCTCTTCACGAGTGCTTTTTTCAGTAACAACGGGTTTTAATAGAATTTGACTGAGATCCATAAAAATTATTTAAGAAAGATGCTTTCCGCTTTTGGAAGAGCGTCCTTGAAGAATAAAAGAGTTTCATACTTGAGGAGATCGTGCACATTGAGATAGTTGACCAGGATTGTTTTGGAGTTTTCGAGATTGCGGGATGATTTTTGAACAAGGTCGTTTTTTTCGGAAATGATAACAAGCGTATTTCGAGTGGCGGGGAGTTTTTTAAGCATGGCGGCAAAAGACTTGGATTTGGTTTCCTTGGCTTCGTATCCGTCGAGAACAATGATTTGTTTGTCGCTTGCTTTTCCGGATAATGCGGAAAAAAGAGCTTGTCTACGTTGTTTTTTTGGCATTGCGAGCGTGAAGTTGCGAACATTACGAGGTCCGAATACCACACCTCCTCCCTTATAATGAGGAGCGCGGATGGAACCTTGGCGAGCGCGACCCGTGTGTTTTTGCTTGTAGGGCTTTCGGCCACCTCCACGGACTTCTCCGCGTAATTTGGTGTGAGCGATCGGATGGCGAGAATTAGCTTCTTGGAGCATGAGAGCTTGTTGAATCAAACCCAAGTTCATTTTGGCCCCAAAAATAGTTTCATTGAGAGGAACTTCTCCGATGGATTCGCCTTTCTGGTTGTAAAGAGGTGCTTTCATGACGCTTAATTAAGTATTTAGAATAAAGTATTAAATTACTTCGCTAGGCTACGTGACTGGCGGATAATAACGAGAGAGCCATTGGCGCCCGGAACGGGACCCTTGACTCCGATGAGATTCTTTTCAAGATCAACATAGGCGATTTGAACGCGACCCACGGTGACTTTTTCATCCCCCATGTGTCCGGCCATTCGATGTCCCTTATTCACACAACCCGGTTTGGCACGCATACCGATGGATCCCGGTTCGCGATGGAAGTGAGAACCGTGAGTGGCTCGTCCTCCGGAAAAGTGATGACGCTTTACGACCCCTTGGAACCCTTTTCCTTTGGAAGTCCCGGTTACATTGACTCGATCTCCGATTGTAAAGACATCTACCTTAACTTCTTCTCCTTTTTTGGGGAGTTCTTCTCCCTCCTTGATTTCGATTTTGAATTCGCGGATGTGGCGAAATGCTTGGGTCTTAAACGGTTTTTTGAACGCGTCAAACCCAAGGACTATCGCCGGATATCCGTCCTTTTCGGGGGTCTTCACTTGCGTGATGACATTGGGGGTACATTCGACCACCGTAAGGGGGATCACACAGCCATCATCTTGAATGATGCGCGTCATACCGATTTTTTTGCCTAGTATTCCTAACATGGTTGGCAGAGGTTATGAGGTTAAATCCTCGAGAGTGTTGATCGATCGGCAATGCCGGGACCTCGACTCTGTTTTAACAGATTAGCTCGCCTAGATTAGCGGTGGAAGGGGTTGGAGTCAAGAGAATTTTTAAACGCGAAGGGGAACGGCTGGTTTTCCCTTGCGAACTCTCTTTCCGACTTGGTTTTTATTTGTGTGTTTTTTCCGCATCATAAATTTTACTCGAATAATTCAATGGAATCCTCTTGATAAAAAGACGGACTACAGTTCAATCCCGGCAAGAAAACGATTTTATTTTGGTTGTTGTAAATGAATTTACTTCCAATGGTTTTGCATGTGCCCAACCCAAGAGGTTCTGCGTATTCCGAACAGGCTTGGACCAGCCTTTGGTTGTAAATTTCTTTTTTCTTCCATTCTCCATTAAAGGGGCCGCCTTCTTGTGTCGCGGTTACATTGGCTTCTTCGATTTTTTCCAATTCTTCTTCCGTGTAGACGATGTTGGGATTTGCGAGGTCCAATATGTATTCTTCGTAGCTTGGGTTTCCCCAATAGGCTCCGCGATCGACCACCCTACATTTTGTTGAATCGTATCCTTTTTCTTTAACAATCCTGAGGATTGCTTCTTCGATGGTTTCGTTTTCATTTTTAGTGAATAAGGCGATGTATTCGGTAATTCCGTTTTCCGGAGATAAATAAAAGATTTGGTTGTCTTGGGTGGCTAATTGCCCCTTCCACTCCTCGGCGGAATAGGTGAATTTTATTCCCAGTCTTTCGTTGATAAAAATTGAGGGATCGGTGGGTTTTGTTTCCGATTCTTTATTTAAAAAACATCCTCCTAAACAAAGAAGAAGCGTTGTAATAATGAGTATTTTTTTCATTGGATTTAGGTTATTTCCAACTGACGAGAATTAATCCTATTAAAATCACTCCTATTCCGATCCATTGTAATAAGGAGATGGTTTCTTTGAAGTAAAAATAACCGACCAGGGTGACGAGAATGGTGGATAATGCTACCCAAAGAATGTTGGTAATGGCCATTCCTTCAAAGCGAAGCGATTTGGCGAAAAGGAAACCGGCAAGCCCGAAAAAGACTATGGTTAGCCATAAAAACCAATTATTTTTGGTCAGATCGTGATATTTTGCCGCGATTTCTCCGGCAAGATCCGCGAGCGCGGTGGCGAGAACGGAGAGGAGGAGCATTTTAGTCCGTAATCATTTTGATTTCGATGTCCACGCCGGCGGGAAGACTTAAATTGGAAAGCATTTCAATGGTTTTTGGAGTGCTGTCCGTGATGTCAATCAAGCGTTTGTGGGTGCGCATTTCGAATTGTTCGCGGGAAGTCTTATGGACAAAAGTGGAACGGTTGACGGTGAATTTTTCAATTTTAGTGGGGAGTGGGATGGGGCCGCAAATCATGGCGCCACTGCGTTCCGCGGTTTCGATGATCAGTTTTGTTGTGTCATCGATGACTTTGTGGTCAAAAGCTTTGATTTTGATGCGGATGCGTTGTTTCCCGGGAGTTGTTTTTGGGGCAACGGGTTTGGTTGCGGTCTTCGAAGGGGTGGATGCTTTTTTCTTGGCTGGCATAGAAGAGAAGAGATAAAAAATAAAAAGTTTTAAAAAGAAACCGACGTGGATCCTCGGATGGATGGCTTTTCCCGATGAATGGGAAAGCGATTAGAATCCGAGGTGTCCCGCTCCATACTCTTGAGAGTTGAGGAGCGAGGGAGGCCCTAAAAGCAGAACCTCACATTTTGTGCGTGTTATTTGTAGCGGAAAGCGATGGAATGGTCAAGGGAAATAAAATGATATTGCTAGTGAATTTTTATTATGATAATTTTTCTTTCTTCTTTTTATTTACATGTTATTTATGGGTTTAACTAAAGTTTATTTTAGAGGAGAATGTTATGGATTATATGGGCCTGGTGATTTTATTCAGGCAATTAGAGGTGATGGGGTTGTTCAATGTGGTCAAATTTATCAAATTGCGGCAATAAATCCAGGGACCGAAGCTTGCAGGAATGCCAATGAGGTTACATTGGTTGGCGTAGAAGGAGTTTTTAGTAAAAATATTTTCAAAGTTACTGAAGCTTGTAGAGAAAGAATGGGGCAAGTTTTTGAGTAAATGGGATGCGAGACATTTCGCTTCGTGTTTGATATAAAAAACCCCTGATTTTATTCAGGGGTTTTTTGGGGTCTCATGAAATTCTTTTTTTAATTACTCCAAGATTTTGGCAACCACTCCGGCTCCAACGGTTCGACCTCCTTCGCGAATGGCGAAGCGCGTTCCGTTGTCCAAAGCGATCTTACAGCCCAAGGTTACAACCATCTTGATTTCATCACCGGGCATAACCATTTCAACTCCGGCCGGGAGTTCGATGGTTCCGGTCACATCCGTGGTGCGGATATAGAATTGAGGTTTGTATCCTTTGAAGAAGGGCGTATGTCGGCCACCTTCTTCTTTGGTGAGAATATAAAGTTCAGCTTCGAATTTGGTATGAGGCGTGATGGAACCGGGTTTGGCAATGACTTGCCCTCGTTCGATTTCTTCACGTTCAATACCGCGGAGGAGCAATCCGACGTTGTCCCCGGCTTGTCCTTGATCCAAAGTCTTTTTGAACATTTCAACACCCGTGACGGTGACTTTTCGTGTGTCTTTGACTCCGACGATTTCGACTTCTTCATTGATTTTTACAATTCCTTGTTCGATACGACCCGTGGCCACGGTTCCTCGACCCTTGATGGAGAATACATCTTCCACAGACATGAGGAAGGGTTTGTCGAGTTCGCGTTTCGGTTCCGGGATAAAAGAATCGAGAGCGTCAAAGAGTTCAAGAATAGGTTTGATGGCAGCTTCGTCATCCGGATTTTCGAGAGCCTTGAGAGCGGATCCACGAATGACCGGTGTTTTGTCCCCGGGGAATTCGTATTTGGTGAGAAGATCGCGGACTTCCATTTCGGAGAGTTCGGCGATTTCCGGATCAGCCACGTCCATTTTGTTTAAGAAAACGAGGACTGAAGGCACCATCACTTGGCGAGCCAAGAGAATGTGTTCTCGGGTTTGAGGCATCGGGCCGTCTGCGGCGGATACTACGAGAATAGCACCATCCATTTGAGCGGCGCCGGTGATCATGTTCTTGATATAGTCGGCATGCCCGGGGCAGTCCACGTGAGCGTAGTGGCGGTTGGCGGTTTCATATTCTTGATGAGAGGTGGCGATAGTGATACCGCGTGCCTTCTCTTCCGGAGCGTTGTCGATTTGATCGTAAGCAACGGCCTTATTAAGACCTCCGAATTTTTTGGAAGCAACCACTGTCATGGCAGCGGTCAAGGTTGTTTTGCCATGGTCGACGTGACCGATTGTCCCGACATTGACGTGGGGTTTTGAACGTGTGTAAACAGGAGACATGGATGGTGAGTTAAATAATTAGAGAAATAAAATGCGGAGCGAATATACTTGAATTGGATACGTTTCGCAAGGCTTTTTCGGTTTATTTTCCCATGCCGCGCTCAGTTTTGATTTTTTCCATGACATTGGTTGGCGTTTTTTCATAGTGACCAAATTCCATGGAATAACTGGCACGCCCTTGAGTCATGGAGCGGAGATCCGTGGCGTATCCGAACATTTCGGAAAGAGGAACCGTGGCTTTGATGAATTTGGCGGTTGCGCGATCGCCCATTTCCGAGATTTGACCGCGACGGGAACTGATATTTCCCATTACATCTCCCATGTATTCTTCCGGAGTGACGACTTCGACTTTCATGATGGGTTCGAGCAAAACCGGGCTGGCGGTAAGCGCTCCTTTTTTGAAACAAATCGAGCCCGCGATTTTGAAGGCCATTTCCGAGGAGTCGACTTCATGGTAGGACCCATCGTAAAGTTCCACCTTGACGTCCACCACCGGATAGCCGGCGAGTACTCCGCGGGACACGGCTTCTTCCACACCTTTTTGGACGGCGGGAATGTATTCTTTAGGGATTTTTCCTCCGACAATGGAGTTGATGAATTCGAATCCTTTTCCGGTTTCGTTTGGCCCAATATTCATGAGCACATGACCGTATTGTCCGCGACCTCCGGATTGTTTGGCGTATTTTTCTTCCGCTTTCACGGTTTTTTGAACGGTTTCACGATAAGCAACCTGCGGTTTACCGACATTGGCTTCCACTTTGAATTCTCGGCGCATACGATCCACAATGATATCAAGGTGAAGCTCACCCATTCCTCCGATGATGGTTTGGCTGGTTTCTTCATCTGTGTGCATGCGGAACGTCGGATCTTCTTCGGCCAATTTTTGGAGAGCAAATCCCATTTTTTCTTGGTCGGCTTTGGTTTTGGGTTCAATGGCGATGTGAATAACGGGTTCCGGGAATTCAATGGATTCGAGCACAATGGGTTTGTCTTCGGAGCAGAGGGTGTGTCCGGTGAAGGTGCGCTTGAGACCCACGGCTGCGGCAATGTCTCCGGCTCTTACGACTTTGACTTCTTCTCGAGAGTTGGCGTGCATTTGAACCAAACGGCCCATGCGTTCTTTTTCATCCGAAGAAGAGTTGTACACATAACTTCCGGCTTCGAGGGTTCCGGAATAAACGCGGAAGAAGCAGAGTTTTCCGACAAACGGATCGGCTGCGATTTTAAAAGCGAGTGCGGAAAAGGGTTCCGTGTCTTTGGCTTCACGCGTTTCTTCGTTTCCGGTTTCGGGGTTGGTGCCTTTGACTGCGGGAAGATCGAGAGGAGAAGGAAGGTAATCAATGACCGCATCGAGCATGAGTTGAACCCCCATGTTTTGCAGGGCCGAACCGCAAAGAACCGGAACTAAAATAAAATGGATGGTCGCTTTGCGAAGCGCGGCTTTGAGTTCTTCGAGGTTACATTCTTGATTGTTGAGATATTTTTCCGTGAGAGCTTCGTCGGTTTCGGCGATTCTTTCAACAAGCGTGTGGCGATAGTCTTCGACTTTAGCGACCATGTCTTCTGGGATTGGAATTTCCTTGACGATTTCGCCGTTTTTCCCTTCAAATGTGTAGGCTTTTTTGGTGAGAAGATCGATGAGCCCCTTGAAGGTGTTTTCTTCTCCGATCGGGAGTTGGATGGCTACGGCGTTTTTGTTGAGACGGGAATGAATGGAATCTAAGCTCATATAAAAATCTCCACCGATTTTATCCATTTTGTTTACAAAAGCGATGCGCGGAACATTGTATTTGTCCGCTTGACGCCAAACGGTTTCGGATTGAGGTTCCACCCCTTGAGATCCGTCGAACACCACCACGGCTCCGTCGAGAACGCGAAGAGAGCGTTCAACTTCAACCGTAAAATCCACGTGCCCGGGAGTGTCGATGATGTTGATACGATGAAGAGGCGCCATTTTGTGAGTGGGTTGCCAGAAACAAGTGGTGCAAGCGGAGGTGATGGTAATGCCGCGTTCTTGTTCTTGTTCCATCCAGTCCATAATGGCTGCGCCTTCGTGCACTTCACCGATTTTATGACTTTTCCCGGTATAAAAAAGAACACGCTCGGAACACGTTGTTTTCCCGGCGTCGATATGGGCGCAAATTCCAATATTGCGGAGTTTTGTTAGGTCTGCATAGGTGTCGGACATGGATGAAAAGTTTAAATTTTAAATAATAAATTTTAAATGGGGAACATTAAATTCCCTTAAAAAAGCGTGGCCATTATAAGGATTGGAATAAAAAATACAAGCCTTTCGTTCGCCTTATGGCTCATTGTGACTTATTGAACGTACTCACTTAATATGTCTACGAGATTATTGTTTGCGTCGATGAGCTCGTTGTAGGTTGAGTGTAAGGCATCGTCATAGGAAGAAACTTTTTCCAGATCGCTTGAGAATGTTCCATTGGTGTAATAAGCGGTCATTTCCGCATACAATATTAAATATTCTTGGCTCAGGCCGAGATAATTTTTGAATTCTTGGAGCACGGCGGTTTCTTGTTCCGCGTTTTTACTTTTTAACGAAAGGATTGAGGAGGCATTTTGAATGTGGGTTTCCATTTCCGTGTAAGCGATTTGAAGTGGGGTGATGTCGATGGTGGACGTTTCGGTGACGATGGAGGGGATGGCCGCGTCATAGACCGTGGTGCTGTTTTGGACCGAAGCCGATGTTTTATTCAGTACCTCCACGACCGCATTGTTGTATTCGATGGGGGAAAGTCCGCGAGAACAGCCAAAGGCGAGGGCTGTTAAGGCGATGAAAAAGCTCGTAAGGAGAATCTTTTTTAAAAACATGAGGGAAGGAATTTTAAATAATGGATTGTAAATGAAGAATTTCCAGATTTTAATTTATCAGATTTGGGTGAAATTGTAAAAAATTTAAAA
This sequence comes from Candidatus Gracilibacteria bacterium, assembly GCA_041658685.1. NCBI lineage: Bacteria > Candidatus Altimarinota > Candidatus Altimarinota bacterium. Next base: position 64,937 of record JBAZZS010000003.1, read on the forward strand.
AATAAAAAAAATCTCTCGGCCCCATTGAATGAAGCCGAGAGAAGAAATGCTTTGCGTTATTTCTGTTAAAATAATTCGAGCACATCCACCAACGCATTGTGAGAATCCACCAAATCGTTGTAAGCGTTGTAAAGTTTTTCATCCAAAATAGCCACCTGGTCCAAATCACTGCCAAAATCACCCGTATAATAATCAATCATTTCACGATAACCCGTCACGTAAACGGTTCCTTTTGTATAATAATCGGTTAACGCGGTTCGAACGGCGGTTTCCTGTTCTTTATTTTGGCTTTCCAAAAGCAAAAGATCGGAGGAAATATAATCGATTTTTTCTTTGAGCTCGGTGTAGGCGGATTCCATGGCTACGAGATCGATGGTGGAATCCTCATAAACCGTATCCGGTACGCTGACATCATAGGTGTCGGCTGACACTTCGACGGCATCGAGGGTTGGATTGAAGTGATCCACGATGGCATTGTTGTAATCAATGTAATCCATACCCGTGGTGCAACCCACTCCAAATAATAAAGCCAGAGAGAGGCCAAGGATGAGAGATATTTTTCTCATGAGAGGAAATTAAAAAATAAAGAGTTTAGTAAAACCGAGTTAAAGTTTAACAAAGGAGGGAATAAGAGTAAATCCCAAATATTGAAATGCGGGGGAGAAGATGGGGAGACCTTTCGCTGGCGTTGCGGGTCTAATATCTGGCAAAATGGGCGAAGGCTTTATTCGCGGCTGCCATTTTGTGCGTGTCTTCTTTTTTACGAATTGCGGTTCCGGTTTCGGAAGCGGCATCCATGAGTTCCTTGGCAATACGAACCGCGACACGACCGCCTTTGCTTTTGCGTGCGGCTTCAAGAATCCAGCGGAAAGAAAGCATGACGCGTCGGCTCGGGGTCACTTCCATCGGAATTTGATACACGGCGCCTCCGATACGTTTGGGGCGAATTTCCATGGAAGGTTTTACGTTTTCAATGGCTTTTTCAAATGTTTGTTCCGGGTTGTTGATGCCTTTCTTTTGCATCTCTTCCATGGTTTCCTGGAAAATGCGGCGAGCAATGCTTTTTTTGCCGCGTTTCATGATGTAGTTGATGAACTTTTCTTTGAGAGGAGTGGACCCTTCCGGAATGTGAGTGTGATGCTTGCTTGTTTGCATTTTAGAAATTATAGATTATAAATTTTAGATTTTAAATCACTTTTTTGGTTTTTTTGCTCCGTAAAGTGAGCGGGATTGCTTGCGATCTTTGACTCCTTGAGTATCGAGAGAGCCACGAAGAATATGATAGCGAACACCCGGGAGGTCTTTGACGCGGCCCCCGCGGACAAGAACCACGGAGTGTTCTTGAAGGTTGTGTCCTTCGCCGGGGATGTAAGCATTGATTTCAACTCCATTGGTGAGACGAACACGAGCGATTTTTCGAAGAGCGGAATTCGGTTTTTTCGGAGTCATGGTTGTGACTTTTACACACACCCCGCGTTTGAGCGGACAATTCAAATCAATGGGTCGGTTCTTGATGGTGTTAAAAATGCGGAGCAACGCCGGAGATTTACTCTTTTTTTTGGGAGTTCGGCGATTTTTTCGAACAAGTTGGTTGATGGTTGGCATGTAGGAAAGGGGTTTTGAATTAGGAATTAGTATTCAGGGATTGAGAGAGAAGTCTCTCCGCTTTGGTTCTGGCTTCGGGACTGTAATTGAAAATTAAAAAGAAATCAAACTATTTTGGAATGAACCTTACATGGGATCTTGTTCTTTCACTCCATGTCGTTTTCGGAAAACTTCTCCGGCCGGGATGAGTTTTCCGATGATGACGTTTTCTTTTAATCCTTCAAGTCCGTCCACACGACGGGTGGTGGAAGCCTCCACAAGTACGCGAATGGTTTCTTGGAATGAGGCGGCGGAAAGCCAACTGTTGGTTTGGAGAGAAATGCGAGTCAGACCCAAGAGTAGACGTTCGCCCTTGGCCGGCATTTTGCCTTTCTTTTTGAGTTCTTCACAGTTTTTCTCAAAAGAAATATTGTCGATGATTTCTCCCGGAAGATAGGTGCTGTCGTTAGGATCGGTGACACGCAATTTGGAGAACATTTGGCGCACAATGATTTCAATGTGCTTGTCGTCGATGTTCTGCCCTTGCGAGGCGTAGATCTTTTGGACTTCATGGAGAATGTATCCTTCCGCTTCTTCGATGCAAGAATATTTCATGATTTCACGAAGGTTTCGATGGCCTGTGGTTAACCCTTGGCCCGGCCCCACAAGATCTCCATTTTTTACGAGAGGAGATCGGCCTCCCGGAACTTTAAGCAATTCTTTGACCGCTTCATCGCTTTCAATCGTCATTTTATCGGCATCGAGTTTAACCACTTTTCCGTTTTCATCCGCCTTTACCGTCATTTTGGTTTCCGGATTTTCCGCTAAAACATCTTTGGCTTTAAAGCTTTGACCCACTTTGAAATGCGCTTTGGCTCCGGAAGGAAGAGCGTAAACTTTTGTGGTTTGCTCTTCCGAAACGATGGCGATTTCCATGGTTTTTCCTTTGTGGATGATTTTTACGCGGCCCGTTTGTTTGGCTAACAAAGAAGGACTCTTTGGGGGACGCGCTTCAAATAATTCTTCTACGCGAGTCAACCCTTGAGTGATGTCCCCGCCTTCGGCCACCCCTCCCATGTGGAAGGTTCTCATGGTGAGCTGGGTTCCCGGTTCTCCGATACTCTGTGCGGCGATGATTCCCACCGCGGTTCCCAGTTGAACCGGACGATTGTTTCCAAGATCTCGGCCGTAACACATTTGGCAAATTCCATTCGGTGTTTGACATCCGAGAATGTTGCGTACAAACACTTCTTCGATTTTAGCGGCTTCGATTTTTTCCAATACTTCGGGTGAAATTTCCATATTTTTCTTGGAAATAACTTTATTTGTGGAAGGATCTCTTACTTCTTTGGCTAAAATACGGCCAAGGATGCGTTTCCCGAATTCTTCTCCAATTTCTTTGCTTTGAGCTCGAGAAATGGGGAAGGCTTGCGTGGTGCCGCAATCTTGTTCCTTGATGACCACGTCTTGGACCGCATCGACCAAACGGCGGGTGAGATACCCGGCTTCGGCGGTTTTAAGAGCGGTGTCGGATTTTCCTTTGCGTCCTCCGTGAGTGGCAATGAAGTATTCCAAGATACTGAATCCTTCTTTTAGGTTGGCTTTGATCGGGAGTTCGATGGTTTCTCCAGCCGGATTGGCTACGAGCCCTTTCATTCCGCAAAGCTGCGTAACCTGGCCCCAGTTTCCACGAGCGCCGGAGTCAACCATGTAGAAAATATCATTATTGGGAGAGAAGTTTTGAATCATTATTTTGGCAATGTCGGATTTGGTTTGAGACCAGATTTTGATGGTGTGGTCATAGCGTTCTTTATCCGTGACCATTCCTTTCCAATATTGATTGTTGATTTTCTTGACCATTTCCGAGGCTTCTTCCACAATTTTTTCTTTTTCTTTTGGTACGATCATGTCCGCAAAGCTGATGGATAGCCCGGAGACGGTGGCGTACGTAAAACCGGTTTTTTTGATTTTATCGCACGCTTCGGCCGCCACTTCGGTACCGTGAGAGTTGTAGATTCGGGCGATGAGTCGAAGCAATGCTTTTTTGGTCATGGGCTCGTTGAGGTAAGCCATATCTTCGGGCAAGAGGTCGTTGAAAATCATACGACCCACCGAGGTTTCTCGAATTTCTCCTTTGACGCGAGCTTTGATCAAGGCTTGGAGGTGGACGTATCCGAGTTGATACGCGAGCAAAGCTTCATTCAAATTTCCAAACACCATTCCTTCCCCTTTTTTGCCGGCATGGGTTTGCGTGAGGTAGTAACAACCGAGCACCATATCTTGCGTGGGGTTGACCACCGGTTCTCCGGCGGATGGTTTCAATAAGTTGCGGCGAGAAAGCATGAGCATATTGGCCTCTTCTTGAGCCTTTTTTGAAAGGGGAACGTGCACGGCCATTTGGTCTCCATCAAAGTCGGCGTTGAAAGCCGGACAGACGAGGGGATGGACCATGATGGCTTTTCCTTCCACCAAGACCGGTTGGAAGGCTTGAATTCCAAGGCGATGTAAGGTTGGAGCGCGATTGAGCAATACAAAATGTTCTTTGGTGACTTGTTCGAGGATGTCCCACACCTCTTTTTTCCCGGACGTGATGAGTCGTTCGGCGTTTTTGATGTTATGAGCGTAGCCGTCTCGGATGAGTTGGCCGATTACAAAAGGTTTGAACAGTTCGAGGGCCATGGTCTTAGGCAATCCGCATTGATGCATCTTGAGGTGAGGTCCGACCACAATCACGGAACGACCGGAGTAGTCGACGCGTTTCCCGAGTAAATTTTGACGGAAACGACCTTGTTTCCCTTTTAACATGTCGGACAGGGAACGCAGTTTTCGTTTATCTCCGGTGTTGAATACGGCGCGAGTTTGGCGGGCGCTGTTGTTGAGTAAAGCGTCCACGGCTTCTTGAAGCATTCGTTTTTCATTGCGGCAAATGACCTCGGGAGCGCCAATGGACATGAGTCTTTTGAGACGATTGTTGCGGTTGATGACACGGCGATACAGATCGTTTAAATCCGAAGCGGCAAAACGACCTCCATCGAGTTGGACCATGGGACGAAGATCCGGCGGGATCACGGGGAGCACGGTCATGATCATCCATTCGGGTTTGATGTTGGCTTTCATTAATCCTCGCATGAATTTAATGCGTTTGGTGAGTTTTTTGTGCTTTTGGCCACTGGCTTTTTTGAGTTGTTCGGCGAGTTCATCCGTGATTTTGGGGAGATCCATATTTTTAATCACTTCACGGATGGCTTCGGCCCCGGTTCCGGCTTTGAACACATGTCCGAATTTCATGGACATGTCGCGGTAGGAAAGCTCGGTCAAGATCGAACCCACTTGCAAGTCGTGCAATTCTTGACGTGCGGTGTTGTGTTTAAGGGTGAGTTCTTCGATTTCGTAAGCCATGCTAGATTCGAGTTTTTGGCGTTCTTCGTCGGTCTTGGTTTCTTCCTGTTTCTTTTTAAAATCGCGTTGAATTTGAGATTTGTAATTTTTGAATTCTTCCTTGAGTTGTTCGTAGGTTTCTTCCTTTGATTTTTCTTCCACTTGGGTCACGATGTAGGCTGCAAAATAAACCACTTGTTCAATGGTTTTGACCGGGAGATTGATTAAAAGTCCGATACGGCTCGGGGTTGAACGAAGGAACCAAATGTGCGTCACCGGCACCGCGAGTTTGATATGCCCCATTCGTTCGCGGCGGACGATGGAACGGGTGACTTCGACTCCGCATTTTTCGCAAATAACTCCTTTGTAACGGATGCGTTTGTATTTTCCGCAGTAACATTCCCAGTTTTTGGTGGGACCGAAAATACGTTCACAAAACAGACCGTCCCGTTCCGGTTTTTGGGTGCGGTAGTTGATGGTTTCCGGTTTTTTAACTTCACCGTGAGACCATGACAACATTTCTTCCGGAGAAGCCACGGAAATGGCGATTCCACAGAAGTCGATGGGGGTTTGAGGAGTGGGCATGAGTTGGGGTTAGCGATTAGCGTTGAGAAAATGCGAGGAGGGAAGAAGGCCGAAAATTGCCTTTCAATTTTTGCTTAAAGACCAAGGTCGGCATCGATGATGTCGTCTCTTTTTTCGGATTTGGGTTTGTCTTCAACCGGGATGGATTTGGGTTCCGGGCTTGGAGTGGGTTCAAAATGATCTTCTCCTTCCGGGGAATTTTCACCTTCAAATCCGCCTTCATCAGCTATGGCTTGAGAAACTTCGAGATCGGCTTCTTCGCCGTCACGTCGTTTTTCGAGCATGATCATATCTTGAATGACCACTTCGGTTTTGAATTTACGAATGCCTTCCGGAGTGTCCCAGCTGCGGGTTTTGAGATAACCTTCCACATAAAGAAGTTTCCCTTTGCGAACGTATTTTTCGCAAATTTCGGAAAGGCGAGCCCACGCCACGACTTCGTGGTATTCGGCGGAAGATTTTTTTCGGCCGTCCGAAGTGATCCATTCGCGGTTTGTGGCTAAACCAAAAGTGCAGACGGTTTGTCCGCTTTGTGTTTTTCGGATTTCCGGGTCGCGAGTAACGTTCCCGATGATGATGACCTTGTTAACACTTCTCATTGTGAGTGGTTTTAAGGATTAAAAAGAAATTAAGTGAAAAATTTAAATATTAGAGTTTTTCTTCTTCATGTTCGAGGATTTCCTCGGGGTCTCCGGAGGCTTCGATCACAGGATCTTTTTCGTCTCCTTCGACCAAATTCTCTTCTCCAAGCTCGTCTTTGAGATCATTGATGAGGGGAACCTCTTCTGCCGGGGCTGCGACCTCAATGTCTTCCATTTCTTTTTCTCGAGGATCGATGAATTCATCTTCATCTTCCGCTCCGGGGGCCTTTTCAATGAGTTCTACGTTGAGCCCGAGACTTTGTAATTCTTTAACCAATACGTTAAAGGATTCCGGTGTACGCGGTTTTCGGATGGCTTCGCCTTTTACAATGGATTCGTAGGCTTTGGCGCGGCCGTACACATCATCGGATTTGATGGTGAGCATTTCTTGAAGGATATGGGAAGCGCCGTAAGCTTCGAGAGCCCAGACTTCCATTTCCCCGAAACGCTGACCTCCGTGTTGGGCTTTTCCTCCGAGCGGTTGTTGGGTGACAAGTGAGTAGGGTCCGACGGAACGAGCATGAATTTTGTCCTCAACAAGGTGATTCAATTTCATCATGTAGGCGATTCCGACCGTGGTTTTGCGATCAAAGGGTTCGCCGGTGCGACCGTCGTACAATTGAATTTTCCCATCGTCGGGAAGGTCTGCTTTTTTTAACATTTTTTGAATTTCTTCGGTGGGAACTCCGTTTAAAGCCGGAGTGGCCATTTTGATGCCGAGTTTTTTGCACGCCCAACCCAAGTGGGTTTCCAGGATTTGCCCGATATTCATACGACTCGTGACCCCTAACGGGTTGAGCACGATGTCAACGTGTGTTCCATCCGGGAGATAAGGCATGTCTTCTTGAGGTACGATGATTGAAATGACCCCTTTGTTTCCATGACGTCCGGCGACTTTGTCTCCGACTTCTATTTTTCGGGTTTGGGCTACGCAGACACGGATTTGTTGGATGACTCCGGTGGGGAGTTCGTCTCCGGCATCGCGATTGAAGATTTCAATTTTAACGACTTTTCCTCCTTCTCCGCCGGGGAGGCGGAGCGAGGTATCTTTCACGTCACGAGCTTTGTCTCCAAAAATGGCACGAAGTAAGCGTTCTTCAGGGGTTAGTTCGGTTTCTCCCTTGGGGGTTATTTTCCCGACTAAGATGTCGCCTTCTCTGACCGTGGCGCCGATGCGCACAATCCCGGTTTGATCGAGATCTTTGAGGCGAGCTTCTCCCACATTGGGGATATCCGGCGTTACCACTTCGGGCCCGAGTTTGGTGTCGCGCACATCCATGGTAAAGGTTTCGATGTGCACGGAACTGAAAGAGTCTTTTCTGATTAAACGATCGGAAATTACGACCGCGTCTTCGAAGTTGTACCCTTGCCAGCTTAAGTAAGCGACAAAGAGATTTTGTCCCAGAGCGAGATCTCCTTCGTCGGAACAGGCTCCGTCGGAAAGCACGGTGCCCTTACTGACGCGTTGGCCTTTTGCGGCTTTGGCACGTTGGTGATAACAGGTGGCTTGATTGGTTCGAGCGTAGACGAACAGGTTGTAGGTTTTCTTTTTTCCATTGTCATACATCACGGTGACTTGGTCGGCGTCCACACTGGAAACCGTTCCAGGGCCTTCGGCCACGATCACTTGTTTAGAGCTTTCGGCTGCGGTTTTTTCCATTCCGGTTCCGACCAACGGGGTCGTGGGGGACAACAAAGGAACGGCTTGGCGTTGCATGTTGGAACCCATGGAAGCGCGAGTGTTATCGTCGTGTTCCAAGAAGGGGATGAGAGCGGTGGAAGTGGAAATGATTTGTTGAGGAGAAACGTCGATGTGGGTGAGATCCCGAATGTGAGACAAAATCGGTTCGTTGTTTTTACGAGCCGCCACACGATTCTTAGTGAATTCGCCGTGTTCGTTGATTTCGGAATTGGCCTGAGCGATTAGGAGCTCTTTTTCATCTTCGGCATCGAAATAACTTACCACTTTGCCGCAGAACGCGACCACCTTAACTTCATCCGTGGTTTCTTTGGCAATGCGTTTGGCGAGTTTTTCATCGATTAGGGTATCGGCTTTGGCGATGACATTTCCTTTTTTATCTTTTACGTCCGCGTCCAATGTATGATTTATGAGTTCTTTTTCAATGGGTTTCACGGTGTGGCAAACTTCACGGAAAGGAGACTCAATGAATCCGTATTTGTTGAGACGGGCGTAGCTGGCCAAGTGGACGACGAGACCGATGTTCGGTCCTTCCGGAGTGGCGACCGGGCAGATGCGACCGTAGTGAGATTGATGCACGTCGCGAACGTCAAAGGAGGCACGTTCTCTGGAAAGACCTCCGGGCCCCATGGCGGATAAACGGCGTTTGTGTTCGAGTTCGGCGAGCGGATTGGTTTGATCCATGAATTGCGATAACTGAGAGCTGGCGAAAAATTCACGGAGCGCTGCGGTGATCGGGCGAGAGTTGACAAGATCGGTCGGGGTTACGGTTTCGAGATCCATGACGGTCATGCGATCTTTGGCAATACGCTCGGTACGCATTAAACCCACGCGGAATTTGTTTTGAACCAATTCTCCGACCGGGCGAATGCGACGATTGCTCAAATGATCGATGTCATCGGGTTGCATTTCGCCCCCGTTGAGTTTGAAGAGATGTTTTAAAATTTGAAGAAGATCCGGGATTTGGAAGGTGTGATATTTGCGATTATTGGGAGTATTGATTCCAAAACGGCGATTCAATTTATAGCGAGCCACGGCACCCATGTCGTATTTATGATAATCGAAGAACATGGATTGAATGAGGCTTTTTGCGTTTTCCGGAGTGGCCAAGTCGCCGGGACGAATTTTTCGATAAATGGCTTTGTAGGCTTCATCCACGGTTTTTGCCGGGTCTTTGTCGAGCGTGATTTTGATGTGATTCAACATTTCGTCCTTAATATCGTCGTTGAACAAGGCGAGCATTTCTTCATCTTTGGTGTATCCGAAGATGCGAAGTAAGCTGGTGATGTGAATCTTGCGTTTGCGATCGATTTTTACGGTGACCACGCCTTTTTTGTCGGTTTCGATTTCAAGCCAAGCCCCGCGCTTGGGGATGATTTTGGCATTGCAAAATCGGGGGGCGGCCGCGTTTCGAGAGAAAAACACGCCCGGAGAACGTACGATTTGGCTGACCACCACGCGCTCGATTCCGTTGACGATGAAACTTCCTTGTTCGGTCATGAGGGGGATTCCTCCCAAAAACACATCTTGTTCTTTGATTTCACCGGTTTCTTTGTTGATGAGTTGGACATGGACTTTGAGGGGCGCTTCGTAGGTCAGGTTTTTTTGCTTGGCTGTGTCGGCGTCGTATTTGGGTTCTCCGATGGAGTGATCCAAGAAATGGAGTTCCATTTTCTTCCCCGAGAAGTCGGAAATGGGGGAAACTTCATCGAGAAGTTCACGAATTCCTTCATTTAAAAACCACTTACAAGAGTCGGTTTGAATTTCAATTAAGTTGGGGATGAGTGATTCGGCTTGCGGGTTCAAAAAAACTCGGTCCTTGAGTTTGGGCGGCATGGCGATTTTTTCGGAAAGAGAAGTGTCTTCGTGTTTGGCTTTGGGCGTAGAGGTTTTGACGGGCTTGGTCGGTTTTTCGGATTGTTTGACGGTTTTTTTGGAAGGGGCGATTTTAACGGGCTTTTTTGGGGCTGATGTTTTTGATGTTGGTTTTTTATTTTTGGAGTGAGAAGCGTTTTTTGGCGTCATTTTGAGAAAAAAAGGAATTGAATAAATCCGAGGTCCCGTCTAAAGGACGCGTTTCCCTTTTCAGTCGTAACACATTCATATCGGGGAAAACGCATCGTTTATATTACTTAAAGAACAGGTTATGTCAAAAATAAAGCCAATGCCAAGTAAAAAATCTATTGCAGATTTATCGGAATGTTGCGTAATCATGTTCTTTGGTGGGGCTTTAGTAAGCCAAGCCGGAAGGAAGAATTTTTAATAAATCGTTTTCAGGTAACATGACTCACAGTATACGATTTCCGGTCTATTCGGCGCGTAGGTGGTTTGAATTTCCACGTTGCATTTGGCGCACTGCCTATTCCACAGTGTTCGCGGATTGCGTTTTGTCATTCGGGAAAGATGTCGGCAATTCGGGCAAATTGAGGGAAGCGGAAGTTTCATTAAACGATAGAATTTAAGCTCTTGGACAACCGTCAGGTATTTTTTTCCGCACAGGGCGCAATTGAAAACTTCATTTGTATTTGGATGATTTTGCTCTGTAAAATTTGATATATTTTTTATTTCCCAGTTGAAACCTTTTGTAATTATTTCTTGTTTGGAGGAGGGGAAAAAGTCTTCCGCCAGAGATTCATTGTAGTCAAACGGAGACATATTTATCGGGAAAAATTCTCCCCACTCTCCGGTTTTTTTCATGTGCTCAATGATTTTTATCCTGAGCTTTTCGTATTCTTCTTTTGAATATTTTGTATTGAGAATGCAATATTCATGCCCTTTCATCCCCACGCAACCCAAAAGATTTTTGGAATTAAAACAAAAAATACAATACGTGCAGTAGGACGCATGTTCTCCGGCCACAAAGAAATTACAAGAATAATAATCTCCCCCTCCAATGCATTCATAACACATTTGCGCTTCTGCGGCCCGGGTCATGTCGTGGCAATCGGTGTTTTTATAGGTGTCTTGATTGTAATTACAGTCTTGCAAAATATCGCTGTAAAAAGAATTTTGCGTGTTTTTACAGTGAACGAGTCGATCGCCGGTGCATTGGTCGCAATTTATTAAAAAGAGTGCGCGTCTGGGGATTTTTAAATATATATTTTGTAAATCTTTTATAAAAGATTCGGCATTGAAGTTTTTTATTTTTTCTTGATATGCGGCTTCCGTTAGCGGTTCATTTAAAAAGCAGAATTTTTGATGGCGTAACCCCACACAGCCGAAACAGTTTGAACAAGAGTGGCAGTCGTAACAATAATGGCAAGTGGTTAGTACGGAGGAGTCTTGGCAATGCGTGGATTGGTACATTTTTTTACAATCGATAAGTTCGTAACACAGTTCAATGTCATGGGAACCCAAAATATCCATGGAGTTTTTCGCATAGTTGGTCCAATTTGTATATAAACAATCTTCCATATAACCCGAGCCGGAACATACATAACAGTTTTTTGAATGATCTTGGTAGGTTGTGTATTCGCAATTCTCGGATTGAAAACGATACCCTACGGCTGGGTGCGGCACCGCAAGTAGAAGTTCTTTGTATTGGTCAAAAAAAGGGCGCGAAAAATCAAATACTTTGCCATAATTTGTCTCGTCCCATTTATTGCTCCACCAGGCATCTTGTTGATATATTTTGTATGGTTTCTCCGGCGAATAAATAGAAATTATGGATTGTTTTGTCAGATCACAGTTGCGACGATACAAATTTCGTTCATTGCGGAATGCAAGGCGTGTTTTTAGGCGGCAGTCCGGGCAACGTTTTGGGGATGAAAGATTAAGCTTTTCGTAAAATTTATGATCAGAGTCATTGATCTGAAAGGATTTTGCGCATTGTGTGCAAGTTTGAATGGTCATGGGTTTTTAATAAATCATTTTTATTCGGAATACAATATAAAAAATAAAGCCACACATGAAGTGTTAACGGAATGTGTTTGAGAAGAATCTGAAAATAAACCATTTTCGACATCTACGTGAAAAATTAGCGGTTGACTGAAATTCAATCGCTACTCAAGGGCACTTCGCTTCGCTCGTGCCTGGCCTATTGATTCAAATATTTTAAGCAATATTTAAGGCTGTCTCCGAGGCTTTCCATCATTTTTTCTCTATGGCCTACGTGGAAATTGGAGGGTTTGACACGGAGGGAAATCACGCCTTGGAAATCGTCTTGTTTCAATTTGGCGAGAAAGCTTTCCAAAGGCAAAACTCCCACTTCCGGGGCGGCATAGGGTTTGCCTCGATACACGTTGGAAAGGTGAATGTGTACAAGAAATTTTTGAAGGGCTTTGTACACGCGAATGAGGTCTTCCTTTTTTTCCGCCACACGAGAGGTGTCGAGGGAGGCGTGTTTGAATTTTTTAAGCTCATTGATGCTGTTCATGGCGTTTTCCGGAATAAAGCCGAGCATGGTTTTGGAAGCTGCGTTTTCTAAGGCAATGGAGATGCTTTCTTTTTGGCGAATTTTTGGGATCACGTTTTTGACCCATTTGATGAGTTTGAGGTCGAAGATTTTTGGAGATTGGATGATGACTATTTTAACCCCGAGTTTTTTGGCCATGGTCACTGAGTCTTCCACGCCACTTTCAGATGTTTTTTTCGGAGCTTGAACCACAAGAACCGGGAGTCCGATTTGGTCGACCAAGGTTTGGACGTAGTCTGCGTCGCAAGTGTCGAAATCCGCAGGATCCATGGCTAAGTTAATGCCGTTGTATCCGGCGTCTTTTGCAAATTGAAAGATGCGGGCGAGTCCGTAACCTTTGAGGCATTCGGTGGAGAGGGCGAGTAGCATGGGGGAGGGGGAGTTAAATGACTATTTTCTTCGTAACATTATACCTGTTTTTTAGGGGAGGAGCAACCGGGTTGACAAAATTATATAAAAATCTATTATTATCTCCTTTTAATATAGAATGTATGGGTTTACGAGAGTCTTTTGATTCTGTTTTGGATCAGGTGGGGCAAGTGGCGCGTACGATGGCTGTGCCGGTGATGTTGGCTGTGATGCCGGGATGTGCGGGGCCCGCTCCTTCCACTCTTAATGAAAATTCAAATCTAGGGGAGCAAGAGCTAATCCATGAAAATCGAGAATATTTAGATCCGGCAGTTATCCCTTCTTCTTCTATTGATTCTCGTTATCTTTTACTTATACAAGGAGATATACAAACGGCTATGAAAAGAGTTTTAAGCCAGGAATGTACAGATCATGGATTGGAATGCACTTCTTTTTTATTTTTTGTTGAAGGAGGGATTTTTAAACAAAAGTATTTACCAAATACTTCAGGTTATACATTAATTCCTGTTGGTATGAGGTGCGAGGATCCAGAAAGTACCGAGACTGTTTCTTGCACAACGGTATGTGCTGAATATCAAAATGGCGTTAATTTTAGCGGATTTACCGTTACCGGGATTGGACTGGATTCTTCTGTGGGTTCAACGGTTCGAAAATCAATGGAGGGACGAGGGATGAAAGAAACACTGGATTTAACTCCTGTTTTTAAGGGCCCCCCAAAAAAATCTCCAAAACAAGAAGATCCTGGTTCAAAGGATCGCCCTAGATATTCGAGTAGCGCACGGGTTCCGGTGTAAGCGAAGTTTTTATCGAATCTCCTTTTTTCCTCCCATCCACGGTTGCAATACCTCGGGGATTTGGATCGAGCCGTCTTTTTGTTGGTAGTTTTCCAGGATGGCGACCAGGGTTCGGCCCATGGCGCAGGCCGTGCCGTTTAAGGTATGTATAAATTCGTTTTTCCCGGTTTTGGCGTCTTTGTAGCGAATTTTTGAGCGGCGGGCTTGGTAGTCGGTGCAATTGGAGCAGGAGGTGAGCTCGCGGTATTTCCCTTGGGACGGGATCCAGGCTTCGATGTCGTATTTTTTGGCAGCCGGATAGCCGAGATCGCCGGAGCAAATGTTTAATACTTGATACGCGAACCCGAGTTCGGTCATGATTTCTTCTTCAATACTGCGAATGAGTTCGTGTTCGGCCCATGATTTGTCCGGGTGGCAAAAGCTGAACATCTCGATTTTGTCGAATTGGTGGACGCGGATGATGCCTTGCGTGTCTTTGCCTGAGGCCCCGGCTTCGCGACGGAAACAGGTGGAGAATCCGACGTAGCGCAACGGGAGTTTTTCGGGGTCGAGAATTTTGTCCGCATGAATCATGGTGAGCGGAACTTCGGCCGTGCCTACCAAATAGAGATCGTCGTTGTCCTTGTCGTTTTCGTCAACTTTTGGATTCACATGATAGATTTCACTGCGGTCTGCAGGGAAAAATCCGGTGGCGAACATGGCGTGCTCGCGGACCAGGACCGGCGGGATCACAGGAGTGAATCCTTTTTTGACGAGTTTGTGGATCACAAATTGCATGAGCGCGAATTCGAGCAAGGCCGCGTCTCCCATGAGGTAGGCGAATCGGGTTCCGGACATGCGCGCCGCGTCTTCGATGTTGAGAATCTCGAGGTTGGTGCCGAGCGCCACATGGTCTTTGACTTCAAAGTCGAACTTTTTGGGTTTGCCGTGCGTTTTTTCGACTTTGTTGCCGCTTTCATCCGGGCCTTCGGGCGTGGTGGAGTGGGTGAGGTTGGGGAAGTTGAGAAGCAGTGCGTTGAGTTCGGCTTGAATGGCTTCTTGTTTTTCGTGGGCAATTTTTTCTTCTTCCCCGACTTTTTTCATTTCTGCGATGGCCGCTTGTTTTTCTTCTCCTTTGAGCTTCGCGATTTTGTCAGACGCTTCATTTTTTTGGGCTCGAGCGGATTCTACCTTTTTAAGATTTTCTCGATTTTGGGCGTCGAGTGCGATGACTTGGTCCACGGTTTTTAGGTCGCGGTGGCGTTTTTTGAGGTCAGCGCGGATGAGATCCGGGTTGTCACGAAAGAGGGCGAGGTCGAGCATGGGGGAAATTTTTAATTTTAAATTAGGGATATGCCGGTACTTTAGCGGCAAAAAAAATCCATTGCAATCTTGCGAGGATCCGATAGAGTAGGCCCTCGGTTATTTTTAACGAAAAATATGGGTGGAACAGAGGGGCGACATGACGGCGAGAATGAAGATGGGCAAGTTGTTCTTATGCCTGAAGTAGGGACTCCTGCGCCTGCCAGAATCATTTGTGGACCTTGTGATTTTTCTCGGGAAGAATGGGATTCATTAATCCCGGCAGAACAAGGAATTGTCGGAATGATTTGTCCTTCCTTGTTAAAAGGGAAGCAACTTGGGGTGCTTCGCATGAGTGGAAATAAATTACGTTTTTTAGAAGAAGTTCGTTACGCGTTTTTTACTGCCCTTCAATCTAAAAAAGAGATTTTAAAAATGTATGCGGAAGGGATAAGAGAAGCTTTGATTGCGGCGATTGAATGTATAGCGGATGAAGATTTGAGCTCAGAAGAAATTGAATTGTTTCGTAAGTGTCAAAAAATTGAAGCGGATGAAGAGGTAGGAATTGTCGTAGAACAATTGCGCCGTAAAATTAGGGAATTTGTAACGGGTATACGCAATCAAGTTTTCGTTGGGAACCAATGTTTTGCATCAGATTTAGTTTCTTATCCTGGGCTTCGTGGAGAATTGGTTTATATTCGTAAACTTAATATTATTCCATGTATTGATGAGGATGAGGGAGATATACTCCCTGTCTCTTGGGAAAGATTAAAGCAAATGGGGTATGTTAGAGTCGATGAAGATGGGAATGTTTTGGTTACTAAAAAAGGGCAACAGGTTTATTTGCCTGAAATGGATGAGTGAAGGTTCATTTTGAATGTGTGGTTCGACAAGCTCACCACGACATAAGTATTATTTTTTTTCTTTCTTATCCTCTTCTTCCACCACTTCCGCATCGACCACGTTGTCATCCTTTTTTTCGTTTTTGCCTTCGTCTTTTTCATTCATGTCTTTGACGTTCACGTTGTTTTCGGGTTCGGATTTGCCGGTGTTTTGATACATGGCAGCTCCGACTTTTTGGATTTCGGTGTTAAGGGCGTCGCTTGCGGCTTGGATTTCTTCGGGAGTGGCGTCTTTTTTAGCCAAAAGATCTTTGACCACTTTGATTTTTTCTTCCACGGGTTTTTTGATGGCGTCCGGGACTTTTTCACCTGCGTCTTTGAGCGTGCGTTCGGCTTGGGTGGCGAGAATTTCCGCGTGATTGCGGGTTTCTATGCTTTCTTTTTTCTTCTTGTCTTCTTCGGCGTAAATTTCCGCTTCTTTTTTCATTTTTTGAATTTCTTCTTCCTTGAGACCGCTGGATCCGGTGATCACGATGTTTTGCGTTTTGTTCGTGGCTTTGTCCATGGCTTTGACATTGAGAATTCCGTTGGCGTCGATGTCAAAAGAGACTTCCACTTGCGGGATGCCACGGGGCGCGGGCGGGATTCCGTCGAGGACGAATTTTCCAAGAGATTTGTTGTCATTGGCCATGGGGCGTTCGCCTTGAACTACGTGAATTTCCACTGAGGTTTGACTGTCGGAGGCGGTGGAGAAAACTTGAGATTTTGAGGTTGGGATCGTGGAATTGCGTTCGATCAACGGAGTGGCGACTCCGCCTAAGGTTTCAATCCCGAGCGTGAGGGGAGTGACGTCGAGAAGGAGCACGTCTTTGACTTCGCCTTTCAAAACTCCACCTTGAATCGCAGCGCCCAAGGCCACGACTTCATCCGGGTTGATGCCACGATGGGGTTCTCGTCCAAAAATGCGTTTCACTTTTTCTTGAACTGCGGGCATGCGGGTCATGCCTCCGACTAAAATGATTTCATTGAGGTCGCTGTTGAAAATTTTGGCGTCTTCCATGGCTTTTGAACACGGGCCTTCGCAACGGTCGATCATGTGGGCCACGAGATCTTCCAGTTTGGCGCGACTCATTTTGATGTTGAAGTGTTTGGGGCCGTTGGCATCTGCGGTGATGAACGGGAGATTGACGTCGGTTTCATGCGTTGAGGAAAGTTCGATTTTGGCTTTTTCCGCAGCTTCTTTGAGGCGTTGAAGCGCCATTTTGTCTTTTTTGAGATCGATTCCGGATTCTTTTTTGAATTCTTCCACGAGCCATTCCAGGATAACTTCGTCAAAATCATCGCCGCCGAGTTGGGTGTCTCCGTTGGTGGACAAGACTTCAAATACTCCATCGCCGAGGTCAAGAATGGAGACATCAAAGGTGCCTCCTCCAAGATCGAAGACCGCGACTTTTTTGTCTCCGCCTTTTTTGTCCAGACCGTAGGCCAAGGCTGCGGCCGTGGGTTCGTTGATGATGCGTTTGACGTCGAGGCCTGCAACGCGTCCCGCGTCTTTTGTGGCTTGACGTTGAGAGTCGTTGAAGTAAGCCGGGACCGTGATCACGGCTTCGGTTACGGTTTCTCCGAGGTATTTTTCCGCGTCGGCCTTGAGTTTTTGCAACACCATGGCAGAAATTTCCGCAGGTCGGTGTTGCTTTCCGTTCACGACGATTTCCGCTTCGCCTTTGTCTCCTTTGACGACTTTGAAGGGCATGCGTTTGGCCGTGTCTTCGATTTCCTCATATTGGCGTCCAATGAATCGTTTGGCGGAGAAAATCGTGTTTTCCGCGTTGGTTACGGCTTGGCGTTTGGCCGTGACTCCCACGAGGCGTTCGTTGTCTTTATAAGCGACAATCGAGGGCGTGGTGCGTTGCCCTTCGATGTTGGAAATGACAGTGGGTTCACCTCCTTCCATGATGGCTACGCAAGAGTTGGTGGTTCCGAGATCGATTCCAATGATTTTTCCCATGGTTTTTTAGTTTAAATGTATTAAAAATGTTAGCACTTACTATTATAGAGTGCTAACTTGGGGAGGTCAAGGGGGAAAAAATTGAAATTACTATCTTTGTTTTGCTAAAAGGCCGGTACTTGTATTTCTGATTGGATTATCGCCAGTGGGTTCTTTGCTTGCCTGTTCACGGATCCTTATTAGAAGTGGAGGGAATGATTGATCGGTGGGTTTTTGTTCAAAAACAGGACTGCCCCAGAGGGTGGGAGGAGGGATTATTCCGTTTTCTCCGGGAAGAGATACGGCGACCCATTTTTGTCTTTTTGATGGTATGCCTTCCATCATATGTGCGATTTGGGTTAATATTACCCTTCTTGTATTTCGTGGTATTTCCTTAAATGTACTTTCCGTTAATTCGGGAGCGAGCCAGGTGGGGGTGTTGGGTTGTTGTGGGTTGCGATAGTCAATGCCTAAGACTCCCATTTTTAGAAGCGGATTGGTTCTTATAACGGCTTTACTGGATGCGCTTAATCGTTGGTTCCAAATTGTAGCTTTCCATGCGGTTAATCTTGCGACATGAGGGGAATTAGAGAGAGTTAAATCCCAAGTAGGATTTTGTTCCCAGTTGCGAAATTCTTGGACGCCTTGGATGGAGGGGTCGTTCAAAGAAAGAATTATGTTGAGGTCGCTTAATAAACCCGAGAGATCTGTAATAAGACGGATGTAATCAGGCGAAATCCCATACTGATTGATTAGGCTTGTTATTGTTTCAGTCAGTTTGTTTGCTAGTTTTAGAGCGTCACTGTTTAGCTTAGCTCCTCCAGTATTCTTAGGATTAGGATCTAATTTCCGAATTAAGGCTGGGATGCTTTCTGTGTCCGAGAGGCTAATCCCACGTAAAAAATCTCTTGTTTCTGTTATTAGTTCTTGAGCTTTTTCTTTAGGGGTTTTTTCAGCTGGAGCTGAGGGTGGGGCTTTTTGTGCCATTTTTTAATATTTAATAAGGTTGCTAAAATAGCATTCTTATGCGAAAAAGCAAGGTTTTTTTGTGGGAATGTTTGGTGTGATTTAATTTTAGGTCGAGCGGGAAAATAGTTTGCGTTTGTTTTAAATTTGGTATATAATTTATATATAAATTTGTTAATAAATTTATTACTTATGCTCAGCCAACAAGTGGTCTCGATTACGGATTTGCGCAAGAAAACCAAAGAGTGTTTTGAGAATTTGGAGCAAACTCCCAAGTTTATTTTTATCAATAATAAAATTGTGGCCGTGCTTTTGGCTGTGAATGAATACGAGTCGTTGATTCGGCCGGATTTGATGGAGTTGCCAATCGCTCAAGTGATCCCGGCGATGAAGAAAAGGGCTCAAAAGGCCAAAAAATTGTCTCGAAACGATTTGATTGACCTCTAATTCATGCCTAAGATTCATCATATTTTTGAGAAAAAATCGGTGTATCCTTATCTTTTGAAGCGAGGGCTTTTAGAGCAATATAAAAAAGCGAAACGGTATTTACTTGAAGGGCGTTTATTGAGCGTTCGATTTAAGGAAAGAAATCCCAAGGGGAGTGGGATTTGGTATTTTCGAATTAATAAACAGTTTCGGGCGCTGGCGGTTTTTAATAAAGAGGGGGATTTGATTGTGTTCGAGGTGGATAACCATTCATGAAAATACGGGGGAGCGCACTTCGCTACGCTTCGTGCGTGCCGTCTCCTACTTTTACTCGTGCCGGGCGGATGGTTTGGCCTTTAAAGGTGTAGCCTTTTTCAAAGCATTCGAGGATTGCGTCTTTTTGGCCCGGGCCTTGCGTCACGACTTCGTGGAAATTGGGATTGAACGGGGAGCCGATGAGAGTTGGGATTTCCTCGAGGCCGAGATTATTTAAGGTGGAGATCAATTGTTTTTCGATGGCGTACAAGCCTTTGACCCATTCGTTGGTTTGGACGTCTTCGGGGATGTGTTGGAAGGCGCGTTGAAGGTTGTCGATTACTGGGAAAATGCCTTGTAAAAAGTGGGTGTTGGCAAACAAAATCAGGCTTCCGCGTTCTTCTTCGTTACGGCGTTTGAAGTTTTGCAAATCCGCGGTGGCGCGCTTGGCGATTTCCGTCATCTCGTTGACCCTTTGTTGGGCGTTGGCCAGGGCGAGTTGAAGGGATTCCAAATCTTGCGGTGGGAGGGGCGCTTGTTGAGTGGAAGCCGTGGAGCTGGCGTTTTGATCCGTGATTGGAGCGGTTGGATTTTGTGAAGCTGGCGTTGTGTTTTGCGCAGCGGCAGAGGAATCGGATTTGGGTTTAGTCATTGGAATTTATGGTGTTTAAGACTTCAGTAAGAGCGGCGAGATTGTAGGCGTACGGCATGCGCATGGGGCCGAGGAGTCCAAGAAATCCTTCGTAATCATCGAATTGATATTTTCCAACAATGAGACTGCAACTTTCGATTTGCGGGAGTAAATTTTCTTCGCCGATAAAAATTTTGGGCTCCGGCGTGAGGTCGAGGGAATTGAGAGTTTTCAGGAAACAAGTTCCTTCTTCCAGGGCTTCGACCACTTGGCTGGCCGCGAGTGGGTGTTCGAGAAATTCGGGTTGTTTCAACATATTGGAAACCCCGAGATAAAAGGTGCGTTGATTCTCCGGGATGCTGGCAAATGCGATGTTGGGAATGGCTTGAGCGAGGAGTGAAACCGCATCGTAAACTCGTTCTTTGGCTTTGAGCGCGTGGCGTTGTTTTTGGATTTTTTCGAGATTGGTGCGCGCGAGACGTTCGGCTTTTTCGTAATCCGCAAGTTTGTCGATGTAGAGGCGATATCCCTTGGTGGTGGGAATGCGGCCTGCGGACGTGTGAGGTTGGAAAATAAATCCTTCGTCCTCGAGAAAAGCCATGTCATTGCGAATCGTGGCCGGGCTTACGGATAGTTGGTATTTCACCAAAATCGTCTTGGAGCCCACGGGTTCCGCGGTTTGAATGAAGTGCTGAATGATGGAAGCGAGAATTTTTTCTTTGCGAGGGTCGATGGGAAGCATGAGGGTATTATAGAGGGCCGAAGAGGGAAAGAAAAGTGCTAAACATAAGATTGTTCACCTGGAGCAATGCCTAAGATACGGTCAATGAGCTCTGCGGGATTTTGATGAGTCTCTAGAAATTTTTGAAAGCAATTTTCGTCTGGGCTGGGGTGTTCCTGGCATAGGGGGAGGTTTTTTCCTAGGGTTAAAAATGATTTCGGGATTGATGTATTGGAATCGCTTGATTCTATAGTCATTTTTGCGCTGATTTCTTTCATTATTTTTTCGATTTTTTCCGGTGCTAAATGTCGGTTTAATGCAGGGTGGAGTTGGGTTGTTTCCTCTTCTGGGCATTCTTCAATCCATTGAGAGGCGAGTGTTGAGAGAAATTTTTGACGCAATTTCGGGGTGATGTTTTCTCCGGTCATTATGTTTAGAAATAAAGCATAAGATCTAAGATTGATATAATTCCCTCGTGCTCTTTCTTCCCTTGTGTCGCAAGGGAGTTCTGTCTCATGTAAACTTAAAATTCCTATAATTCCCATGCGCGTTCCGTCTTTTTTATAGGTAGGTTCTAAGTCTAACTTTTGGATAAATTCCACTTCAAAGGCTGGGCTATCTATAATTTCCCATTCGATGTCAGTCCAAGGGGGAGTTATGTCTTGAAATAAATAAGCGCTTATTTGATCGGCAGAAATAGAAGTTGCAAGGCCTTTTTTCTTAATGAGCTCAGCAAGAATTCGGCCTCTTCTGTCGCAGACTTTTTTAAATATTTCTTCCGACTGTTGTTCATTTGATTCTTCCTCGGATTGTGATGAATCATTCTTTAAAGAATTCATGATTAATATCTTAGTAATATTTTTTCTTTTGCCGCTATGGCTACATTGATTTCATCATCTGGTTATTTATGTTTTAAAATTGCTCCGATATGCTTGTTCCCGGGGAGTGGTTCCCATTCTTTTTCCGTACTCCATCCTTCGATCCTTTCTAAAATTGTACGGACATAAGTAGAAACTTGTGGAATCGCGGTCTCCGAGCAAGGTTCAACCACATATAATAAACGATTTTTTTTCCCTAGAGCTTTCAGTACATGACTTAATCGAGTCTCGCGTGTAATGCCTGAGGCGGTTTTTTGGAGATCTGTGGGGTCGAGTAAGTGATGGCTTCTCGGTACAGCTAAACCGGTAGATATCATTGTCACTTGCTCAGTAGAAGGTAAAGCGTCGCTTGAAGTCTCAGCCCCTAAAGTCAATAAAATTTGATTTATTCGATTTTCTATTTCAAAAAACTCAATAAGTTTTCTCAACATTTCTTGATCTGGTGAGAAATTATTAACAGCGGTTAATTTACTAATATGATCGGTTAGGACCAGTGGAGCTACTCGAAGACTGGTTCCTGAAAAAAGGTCAAGGACTTCACTGCCTTGAGGTATATTTTCTGCAAGCCATGTGGTTACACGGGGGCCCTTTTTTCTTTGTTTAGCTGCTTCTGAAGTTATTCCAACCCGTGGATCTGCATGGGAAACAGCAATGGTTTGGGCTTTTACTCGATCTGAATATTCTCGGTAAGCCTCTTTTAATGAACGCATAATTTTTAATTTAAAAGGAGAGGCATAATAAAATATAAAACAAAAATTGTCAATACTCCTTGGAGGTTTTTTGAATTTTATTGGATTTTTTATCCCATCATGTATCCCACCAAATCCACGACACGGTTGGAGTAGCCCCATTCGTTGTCGTACCAGGCCAGGACTTTGACGAGGTTGTCGCCCATGACCATGGTTGAGAGTCCGTCTACAATGGAGGAATGCGGATCGCCTTTGTAATCAATGGAGACGAGTGGTTTTTCACTGAATTTGAGAATGTTTTTCATCGGACCTTCCGCGGCTTTTTTAAGAGCAGCGTTGATCTCTTCGACGGTCGCGGGTTTGCTCACTTCCACCACAAGATCCACGATGGAAACTGTGGGGGTTGGCACGCGAATCGCGAGTCCGTGGAGTTTTCCTTTGAGTTCCGGAATCACGAGGCTGATGGCTTTGGCTGCACCGGTGGTGGTGGGGATCATGGAGAGGTTGGCGGCTCGGGCGCGGCGCAGGTCCTCGTGCGGGAGGTCGAGAATGCGCTGATCGTTGGTGTACGCGTGAATCGTGGTCATGAGACCTTTTACAATGCCCCAGTTGTCTTGAAGCACTTTGGCGACTGGAGCGAGACAGTTGGTGGTGCAGGAGGCGTTGGAAATGATGTGGTGTTTGGTTGCGTCGTAATCTTTTTCATTCACTCCCATGACTACGGTGAGGTCCATTTCTTTTCCCGGAGCGCTGACAATCACTTTTTTGGCGCCGGCATCGATGTGTTTTTGGGCGCCTGCGCGATCGGTGAAAAATCCCGTGCATTCGAGCACCACGTCGACTTTTTCTTTGGCCCAGGGGAGTTTGGAGGGATCTCTTTCCGAGAGCATGAGGATTTTTTGGCCATCCACGGTCATTTCGTTTTCACCTGTGACTTGGATGTCGGCTTTGAATTCTCCATATAAGGAATCATATTGAAGTAAATGCGCGAGGGTGGCGTTGTCGCCGAGGTCATTGATGGCCACGATATCGAACATTTTTTTGAGGGCATTGGCGCGGAACACATTGCGCCCGATTCGACCGAATCCGTTGATGGCAACGCGAGGAAGCATGGGAAGAAATTTTAAATTATAAATTTTAGATTGAGAATGCGGGGAGATCATTCCTTGACAGTGAAATGGCTTAAATAAGCCATTATTTTATGTGAAAAGTGTGCCCGGGCACACTTTTAGTATGTCCAAGACGTAGGATATACGCGGAGAGGATGAAGGGTCAATGGCGTGTGGGGATTTTTTTTGTTAAATTAAAGCCATGGATCAAGCTTTTATTCAACATGTGGTTCAAGTTCTACGCCAAGGCGGAGTGGTGGCTCACCCGACTGATACCTGTTATGGGTTGGCCGCGGATATTTTTAATGAAAAAGCACTACGCCATTTATATGAAATGAAAGGCATGGCGTCGGAGAAGCCCGTGAGTATTTTGGTTCGATCCTTGGAGGAGGCGAAACGGTTTGGAGAATTTTCTCTGTTGGCAATACGATTGGCGGAACGATTTTGGCCCGGGCCGCTGACGTTGGTGGTGCCGCGAACGCCAGAGTTGCCTTTGTTTTTAAATCCTGAAGTGAGTGAAGTGGGGATTCGATTCATTGATGAGCCGATTTCGAAAGCGATGTTGGCGGCATTTGGTGGCCCGGTTACGACGACAAGCGCAAACGCGCATGGGAAGCCGAGTCCTTATGGTGTGGAGGAGATTTCCGTGGAAGCGGATGCGATTTTGGATGGAGGCGGGTTGAATCGTGCCCAAAAACCCTCGACCTTGATTCGGGTGGTTGGGGATAAGGCGGAAATTTTACGAGAGGGGAGTCGGGTGGAGGAGTATAAGAAGGCGATTCAGGAATTGGAGAGATGAAAAAGAGGGTGTAAGGGGGGGGGGCGCACTTCGCTAACGCTTCGTGCGTGTTGTAATTTAATAGGTTTGCACGCCGTACCGGTACGGCGAAGTCAGGTTGAAAATCCGTAATTCTCGAGTTTCTCAAGCAAAAATGTCAAGGCGTTGATTTTTATGCTTTGATCCATTCAATTAATTCCGTTACGGAGTGTACCCCGAAAATCACCAGAGCTCCGGAACACAAAATTCCAATGGATAAGAGAATCAAGGCGTTCCAATAACGAACCCCAAATAAAAAGGCGATCAGGGAGCCCAGCCATGCGCCGGCCATAGGCAAGGGGAGTGCAACGATTCCGATTAAAAACAGGGAACCGAATTCTTTGAATTTTTTGGAATGTTCGTGCCGCGTTTTTTGGAAAAGACGTGTGAGGGTGGTGTTCCACCAAGGGTATCGTGCCATGAGAAATTGGCTTACCGGGTCTAAAAATCGCAAGACCAAGGATACGGCTAGAATATTTCCCAGGGCGGCCAAGAGAAAAGCTTCCCATAAATTCATATGAAATAATCCTAGGGCCATAGAGAGTGCTCCCCTTACTTCAAAAATGGGAAGCGCTCCCATTCCGATGGTCGTCAAAACTTGAAGAATTTTTTCCGTGAGCATTTGTGGAGTTTATTTTTTGAGAAATTTTGGATTTTTCCGAACTCCAATCAGAGCGAGCAGAGCGAAGAGGAGAGCAAAGTGACAATAAACGGATGGGAATATAACTCTTAGTGAGGGCAAAACGACAATAAAAATGAAGGCAGGGAGAAGGGAAAGGAGAACCGCAAGAAGGGTATAGAGATAAATGTTATGCCATGCTTTTTCATGTTTTTGATTCAATGCCAAAAGAAGAAGAATGGAACTGATGGCGATGTAGCCAAAGTAGTACCACCAATAAATGGTCATGAGTACGATCCCGCCTATTTCTCTATAGAAGAGGTGTTTGATAGTGACGAAAAAGGTGCCGCAACTGGCTTCGGCGATAAAATTGGGGGCCAGGAGTGCGAAAATCCCGAATACGATTGTTGGGAGATAAATTAAAAAGCTGAGCCAAAGCGGGGAGGGTTTGTTTCGCGTGATGTGAACGACAAAGTCCAAACCCAAGGCGGGAAGAAGGTGGTAAGAAAGGAATCCGATTTTGGCCCACAACATTTTTTGTTCGGTCGAGCACAGCATGAATTCCGAGAATTGGTACATGCCCAAGGCGTAAAGAAAAATCACTAAAATTTTTACCGCAGTGGTTCGTTTGGCGGTGAAGTAAATGTAGGCTCCGGTGAAGAATTCAATGGCTGCGGTGATGAAGGATACCTTAGGAGTGAAGCACATGGGCTTTAATGGATTTTTAATAAATATTTAAAGAGATTATGTAGGAATTTTTAAAGAAAGAAAAGAAGAAATTCGGGGAAGGCACTTCGCTCACCTACGGCTCGCTTCGTGCCTGGCGTATAAAATTGTTATACAATATTTGTATCTGTCCGCAAGTCGATTCTTTTGGTTTTATGCAATTCATTGTTGACATTGTTTTTGTGGGTGAGTAATTTTATGCACATAACAAGCGATCAAAAAAATTATACACAAGTTGTACACAAGTTTTGAACATCAATCCGTACTGCTTCAAGAGACCCTTGAATATTTGAAAATCGAGCCCAAGGATCAAGTGGTGGATGGCACCCTGGGTTTAGGGGGGCATGCTCTCTCCATTTTGGGTCAACTCGGTTCTGGCGGACACTATTATGGCTTTGATCTTGATGAAACGAATCTCGCTCAAGCCAAACAACGACTCAAGGAGTTCTCGTCTCACGTTACTTTCTTTCACGATAATTTTGCTCATTGTCAGGATCGGCTTAACTCGATAGGAGTGAGTTCGGTTTCAAAGATTTTATTGGATTTGGGGCTTTCTTCGCCTCATGTCGATGATTCGACTCGCGGGTTTTCCCTTCAAAAAGAGGGTCCGCTCGATATGCGATTTGATCGTTCTTCCGGTATGACTGCGGCCGAGGTTTTAAACACTTGGTCTGAAGAGGATTTGCGCCATATCTTTTATCGCTATGGCGAGGAACGGTACGCGCCCAAGGCGGCGTCTCTCATTGTAGAGAGGCGTCGAGAAAAGAAATTTGAAACCACGTCCGAGCTTCGCGCTGTGATTCATGAGATTATGACACATCCCGCGGATGAGCGGCGCATGTCCACCCGCATTTTTCAGGCCTTACGCATTGCAGTGAATGACGAACTTGAGGTCTTAGGGAAAGCCATCCCTCCTTTGCTTTCCCTCCTCAAGCCCGGTGGTCGTATGGTGGTTCTGAGTTATCACTCCTTGGAAGATCGGATCGTAAAACAGGCGTTCAAGTACGCGGTTCAAACCTGCCATTGTCCGCCTCAAGTGCTTCAATGCACCTGTCCTCGTGATCCTTCCTTTCGTCTCCTCACAAAAAAGCCGATTGTTCCCACAGATTTAGAAATTCAATCCAATCCTCGCAGTCGCAGTGCCAAGCTTCGCGCTATAGAGCGCTTGTAAATTTCCCTTCTCCTCCCCATGTCTCATCTTATTCTCACTCACGAACAGAATCCTGATTTTACGCCCTCGTCGCATCGGTCGACCGCCACTGCCTTTAAGATTCAGATGGGGCCAATGACTGCTGTGATTTTGATGTTTATTTTGATTGCGTTTATGGGGTTGATTTCATTGACGCATCTAAATTCGATGTCTACGAAAGGTTATGTTTATAGCAAACTTGAGGATGATTACAACCGGTTGGTGGAAGATGGAGAGATCAATGAAATGCTGATTTTGCAGGCACGTTCGATTCAAAATATTCAAAATAGTCCTTATGTTGCAGGGATGGTGAAGCCGGATCGTATCGCGTATGTGGAAAGTCTCACCGGGGTTGCGAATGTAGAGCAGTAGTTGAAGAATTCGAGATAAGGTTTTAAGTCAGTTATTCCTGGGTTAGGAATAAGCCAGTCAAGATTCCCCACATGGGTCCGTAGGGAGTCTTGATTTATCTTGGGAAGAGAAAATGCGGGGGAGCGCACTTCGCTGCGCTTCGTGCGTGGGGTCCGGGGGGGATTTTTGAATAAGTGGACAGAAGGAAATGCTGGAAAAATGCAGGCTTCCTTCGCTTCGCTACGGAAGTGGGGTCCGTAGGGAGTCTTGATTTATCTTGGGAAGAGAAAATGCGGGGGAGCGCACTTCGCTGCGCTTCGTGCGTGGTGGAGAGATTTTTGAATAAGCAAAAATAGCGAGAGAAAAAATGCAGGCTTCCTCCGCTTCGCTCCGGAAGTGGGGTCCGGGGGGGGGATTTTTGATTGAGTATGAAGGGGGACGATTTTATTTTTATTGTAACATTTTTTCAGCCTCTTCTTGTTCTTGAAGCATTACTGCGGTACGAAGCTCTTCTTGCAATCCTTTTATGAATTGATCGAATTTTGTACGATAAGCTTTTACGTCTTCTAAGAGAGGTGTTTCTGTGGTGTCGGCAAAACTTCCTGAACGGTTTTTTAGTTTGTTAAATTCAACTTTTAATTCTCTCCAGGTTGTATCTATTTGGTCTTTTTTATTTTGTGAGATTTTGGGTTGAGCATATATAGATTGAAATAAAGTCCCGAATTCGGGTGAATTTATATAGGTTTTAATCTCTGTTACTAATTCTTGAGCGGTGGGCTCCTTTTTTTCTTCTGGAGTTTTTTTTGCTGAAGGTGGTTCTGGAGGTTGATTTTCAAGTTTTCCCATATTTATTTTTGTTGAAATGTTAATGTTCTTATTATTATAACAAAAAATAAGGAAAATTTCTAGGTTAACTTGTTTGAATTTTTTCGTGATTTTCAGTTGGGATGGGCATGGGGGACTTAAAGGCCCATCCTTGCTTTCGAATTGGCGGTGAGGCGTTCGGTGAAGATTTCGCGGGCTTTGGGAAGGTTTTCGGGTTTGCCGGCCCAGGCTGCAAGAGGCGGGCCTTGGAGAGCGCGAGCGTAGGAGAAGGTGAGTTGCCAGGGAGCGTTGAGTTTTTTGCCGACTTGATTGATGGCTCGTAAGTTTTCTGTGGCTTGTTCCGCGGTTTGGCCTCCGGAAAGGAATACGATTCCCGGGACTTCTGCGGGTACGGTTTTTTTGAGGCAGCGAATGGTGGCTTCGGCGATTTGTTCCGGGGAAGATTGAGCCGGGCATTTGTTGCCCGGGATCACCATAGAAGATTTGAGAATAAGGCCCTTGAGATCGACGTGGTATTCGCGAAGCGCATCGAAACAGATTTCTAGGGTGCGGGTTGTGACTTCTTCGGCGCGTTGAATGTCGTGGTCGCCGTCGAGCATCACTTCGGGCTCGATCATGGGAACGATATTGGCGGCCTGGCAGAATCCGGCGTACAAGGCCATTACCATTGCATTGGCTTTGATGCAGGCTTCAGTGGGGAGGTTGGGGCCGATGGTGATGACACTGCGCCATTTGGCGAACCGGGCACCCATGGCGTAATACTCTTTCAATCGAGTGTCGAGAGCGTCGAGGCCCACGCTGATTTTTTCTCCGAGAAATCCGGGCATGTCCTTGAGCCCCATATCGACTTTGATTCCGGGAAGGACACCGATGGACTCAAGGTGTTTTGTAAAAAGAGTGCCGTCGGACATGGTTTGGCGGATGGTTTCATCGTACAAGATTACACCACTGAGTGCGTTTTCAATGCTTTGAGTGCCGAGAAAAAGCTCGCGGTATTGGCAACGATTTTCAGGAGTGGATTCCATTTGGATCGAGGCGAGGCGTTTGGTTGCCGTGGCATTGCTTTCGTCTGCGGCTAAGATGCCTTTGTTTGGGGCCACCATTTTTTGAGCAATCGAGTAAAGATCCGTCATACGTCGGAGGAGTTAGAAAATAGCGGTTTGAGCATAGCAAAATGATGTAAATTGCAAAAGAGTTTCGGACACGCTATTCTTCGCGTGTAAATTTTCCTTATTCTTTAATGCTTTTTATATGATTCGAGTTGGCATCAACGGGTACGGTCGTATTGGTCGTGATTTTCATCGACAAATTTTAAAACGAGACGACATTCAAGTCGTTGCGGTGAATAGCCGTGCGGATGCGGCGTCGCATGTGCTTTTGTTAAAATACGATTCGATTTATGGAATTTTGGATGCGGACATTAAAGTGGTGGGCAATGATTTTTCCGTGAATGGAAATGTGGTGAAAGTTTTTCAGGAAGCCAAGCAGGAAAATGTGCCATGGGGATCGTTGGATGTAGATGTCGTGATTGAGGCCACGGGACGATTTACAACTCGAGAAACAACAGAACCACATCTCAAGGCCGGGGCGAAAAAAGTGTTGGTTACTGCGCCGTGTAGCGATCCTACGATTCAAACCATCGTGATGGGAGTGAATAACCACGAACATGATCCGAAAAAATACGATATTTTATCGAATGCTTCTTGCACCACGAATGCGTTGGCTCCAACCATGAAAGTGTTGGAAGAAACGTTTGGCATTGAGTCTGCGATTGTGACTACGATTCACGCGTTCACGTACACGCAAAATTTGCTCGACAATTCCAATCCGGAAGACATGCGTCGCGCGCGTGCCACCACGCAATCCGTTATTCCCACCACGACCGGGGCTATGGCTGCGATTTGGAAAGTGATTCCTTCCCTTAAAGGCAAAGTGGATGGGATGGCGTTCCGCGTGCCGGTGGCCACGGTGTCGGTGTTGGATTTGAAAGTGGATTTGAACCGCGATGTGTCGGTGGGGGAATTGAATAAAGCGTTTTTGAAGGCTGAGGAAGGAGCGTTGGCCGGGATTTTGGCCACCTCGAATGAACCGTTGGTTTCCATTGATTACAGTGGAAATACGCATTCCGCGATCGTGGACATGCTTTCCACTAAGGTGGTGTTGGGGCGAAAAGCGCAAATTATTGTTTGGTATGACAATGAATGGGGGTATGTGGCTAGGATTATTGATCTTATCAAGTGGATGGCCTCATAATTTTCTCCTATGAAACCTAAAAACCATCCGGATCTCAGTCGTGTGTTGGAGGCGATCGGCAACTCGGTCAAGGAAATTGCCACGCATATTCATACCGTGGATCTCGGCAAAGTCGGGACCGTGAATGCGTTTGGTGAGGAGCAGCTCGCGCTCGACATGCTTTCCAATAAAATCGTTCAAGATCATTTGACCCGAACCGGGCTTGTGGCGCTCATGGCGTCCGAGGAAATGGAGCAGGAGGTTCGGTTGCCGGAGGGGCGATTTTCTGTGGTTTTTGATCCGTTGGACGGGTCGTCGCTCGTGGATGTGAATTTGGCGGTGGGCACGATTTTTGGCGTGTATGAAGGGAGAGAAGTGGTGGGGCGAAAGGGACGTGAAATGATTGCCGCCGGGTTTGCGGTGTATGGGCCACGGACCACATTGGTGATTTCGCACGGGGAAGGTGTGAATGAGTATCGATTGGTGCGGGGAGCCGAGTCAGGGGTGGAATGGCAGTCGGCGCGACAGGGGATTATGGTGAAGGAAGGCAAAATGTTTGCTCCCGGGAATTTGCGTGCGGTGGCGGATCGTGCGGATTATCTCGAGTTGGTGCGATGGTGGATGGAACAGGGCTACACATTGCGTTATTCCGGGGGAATGGTGCCGGACATCAATCAGATTTTGCTCAAGGGAAAGGGAATTTTTTCGTATCCCGGATACAGTGAAGCGCCGCAGGGTAAGTTGCGTCTTTTGTTCGAGTGCGCGCCCATGGCGTACTTGCTCGAGCAGGCGGGCGGTGCGGGCTCGGATGGGACAATGCCGATTTTGGATAAAACCATTGAGTCGATTCATCAACGAACGCCGGTGTATTTGGGGTCTAAGGAGGAGGTGAAGCGGTGCGAGGAGAGGTTGGGCAGACACGGAGCATTTTAGATTCAAAGGGTTTGCTCATTGCTTGGTTTTTAAAAGTAAAATGTTTTAAATAAGCCAAAAATGGATGCAAAAACTCTGCCCGGGCAGAGTTTTTCTCTGGTGTTTTTTTGTCTTTCCATGATTTAATGGAACCCACAAAATCAGTTTATTTTTTTCATGCAAAAATCGTTTTTTTCATCCGCCATTCTAAAATTTGGGAAGAAAGAAAAAAATGCGGAGGAGCGTACTCCGCTACGCTTCGTGCGTGCCCTAAAAAGAAATAAGCCCAAGCCGGATGAAGATCGGGTGCAGCAGCTTGTGGCTTCGTGCCAAAACGGCGATGTGGAGGCGTTTGGGGTGTTGTACGATTTGTTTGTGGATTCGATTTATCGCTACGTGTATTACCGCATGGATAAGGAGGAAGTGGAGGATGTGGTGGAAAATATTTTTGTGCGGATTTGGGAAAATATCGACAAATACAAGCCCGGCGAATGTGCGTTTTCGGCGTGGCTTTTTCGCATCGCGCACAACTTGGTGGTGGATCATTATCGATTTCATCGTAAACACATTTCGCTTCGGGAACGTTTGCCCAAACATTTGAATCAATCGAGTGACGACCCGGTGGATTGGACGCAGAAAAAAATGAGCCAAAAAGTTTTACGAGAGGCGTTGATGGAATTGAAAGAACCGTATCAACAAGTTTTGGTTCTCAAATATTTGAATGGAATGAATAATCTTGAAATCGCATCTGTATTGCAGCGCAACGCAGGCAATGTGCGCATTTTGCAGTACCGTGCGCTCAAGGCGCTCAAGGATATCTTGAAAGAGCGTAACATTTAATCTTTTTGTACGTTGTACACCGTGGAATATGCTTACTAAATGGCTTCACTATCATCATCGGCTGGATCGGGTGGAAGAGATGCTCACGCGTCTCGCCTCGTTTGTGCCCGAGGTCCCGGCCGTGCAAAAAAAGCGGTTGAAAAATCGAGTGTTTTCGTGCGTGGAGAAGTCGATTGCCGAAGAGAGTTTAAATTTCGAAGATCTTGAAAATGAATTGCAGAAATTAACCTTAACCGTGGCGCCGACCGCGGCGTTTAAACTCAACACCAAACGCAATTTGTTGGATGTTTTTACATTGAGAAAACATCGCGTGTGGCTGGGGGATTTGGTGGCAAGTTTTTGGAGGCAAAGACGGCTTGCTTCGACGTTAGTGGCGTGTGTTTTGTTGCTCACGATCGGGTTTGGGTACATTGCTCAATTTCCTCAAGTGTTTGCGGCAAAGGTCAGTGGGATTCAGTCGTTCCAAGGCGAAGTGATGGTGGATCGCGGGGCTGAATCGTTGGCGGTGGAAGATGGATTTTTGGTCATGGAAGGAGATGTGGTGCGCACCGGAGGCAATGGGTGGGTGACCCTGGCTTTTGAGGATGATAGTTTGGTGACTTTAGGGCCTTCGACCATTGTGGTGTTGTCTCGAGTTTGGTCTGACCCGCAGAATGAGGCCAAAACCGCGGTTCATTTGGATTTACAACAAGGTTTGTTGTGGGCCACGGTTGTGAATTTATTGCCCGGAGAGTCTTCGTTTGTCATAAATATTGGACAGAGAGAGACCATGGCATCGTTTTCCGTGGATCGCAAAGCCATGTTTGATGTGTCGGCTTTGACTGAACAGCCTGTGACGTTGCGTGTTTTTGATCAATTGGTTGATTTTACAACTCAGGCGGGTGGCGTTTCTCGGGAAGGGACGTTGGGCCCGGATTTAATCTTGGTTTTGGCACAAGATGGGACGCTGACTACAAATCCGATTGCTGATTTGGAAGTATTGAAAACCAATGATGTTTGGGTAAAAACCAATGTTCAAAATAGTTTGGATTATGAAGCGAGTTTGCAAGATTTTTATGCCATGAGAATTCGGGAGGCTGCCGGCGCGTTGCCGGGAGAGGTTCAATATGTTGTAAAACGCAATGTTGAAAATGCTCGGGGGGTGTTTTTATTTGAAGAATCTTCGAAGCAAGATCATGTTTTTAGCCTTGCGAATCGACGTTTTTCCGAGGCGATTTTATTGAGGGAGCAAGGGGCCAACGAAGCGTCGGAGGCGGCGATTGAAGATTATGAAGTTTTGCTTACCAATGCGGCAGAACAATGGGGTTATGATTCGGTTAAACCCTTATTGGATGAGCATCGAAAAACCATTGCGAGTATGGCGTTGGGTGAAAATGTTGAGTTTTTGCAACAGGTCGTTGAGCAGACCGCAACGTTGGCGGCCGCGGGAAATTCTTCGGCGCAAAGTCAGGTTCAACTGCAGACTGCCGCGGATCGATTGGGGCTTGCGTTGGAGCTTATTCAAATCGGCGCGTATGACTTGGCAATAAAATCGTTGCAGGATTATCAAACGAATATGAATGAAGTGTTGGGGGATTTGGCGTCGTTGGATAGTGGCGCGCGGAAAGAAGTGGTTTTGCGAATTTTAGGACAAAAAGTGAGAGATCTTGAGATGCTTAAGTTGATTTCCGCGGAATTGGCGGTGCTTACAAACGGGGAAAAAGAGGCGAGCGTTGGGGTTCAGGTCGAGGTGAAGGCTGCGTACGAGGACACGTTGTATCAATTGAACACCTTGGTTTTGAATTTAAAGGAGCGAGCGGTGTTGCATTTGAGTACTTTTTTGCGCGATTCCAAAGGGGATCGTGCGGTTCAGGAAGAAATTTTGGGACGCCTCAAAAAAAGTGTGCCTCTTGATTTTGAAACCATTCAACTCATCAATGATATTGAAGAATTTTATGCGTCTTCGGATACGAATGTGATTCGGCTGAATGATACAAAAGCAAATACGTTGATTTTTCCACAAAATGAGGGAGCTTCAAATCCTTTAAATGAGGATGTGGTTCCTGTGTTTGAGGGAGTGGAAGTGAAAGGGGCCTAGATTCCCATTCCTACTAATCCAAGAATCAGCCCAAAACCCGCCACGATGGCGCCGATGATCCAAAATCGCATGGTGATTTGCGCTTCGGGCCAACCAAGACTTTCGAAATGATGATGCAGGGGGGCGATGCGGAAAACTTTTCGTTTAAAGAATTTTTTTGAAAAAAGTTGAATGATG
This sequence comes from Candidatus Gracilibacteria bacterium, assembly GCA_041658685.1. NCBI lineage: Bacteria > Candidatus Altimarinota > Candidatus Altimarinota bacterium. The sequence goes on from JBAZZS010000003.1 coordinate 98,951, forward strand.
ACGGAAAGGGTTTCGATGACAAAAACGAATCCTACAAAAGGTAAAATCAATACGGAGTCCGTGAGCATAGCGATGACTCCCAAGGTCGCGCCCAAGGCCAGAGAGCCGGTGTCCCCCATGAAAAATCGCGCGGGTGGGATGTTGAACCACAAAAACGCAAGGGTGGCGCCGCAGATGACCATACAAAAGGCGGCCAAGATGAAGAGCCCTTGGGCGTAGGCGATGGCCGTGAAGGAGGCGTAGGCGATGATGGAAAGGCCTCCTGCAAGTCCGTCGAGCCCGTCGGTGATATTGACGGCATTGGCTGAGGCGATGATGATGAAAATGAACAGCGGAATGTACCACCATCCAATCACGAAATCGTTCACCCCCGGGATGTGGATTTGGTTGTAGCCGAGCTTAAAGTAGAACCAGAGCGCTCCGAGGGTCGCGAAGAGGGTGAGCCACAAAAATTTGGGTTTTACGGCAAGGCCTTTGCTTTTACCAAAACCTCGGATGTTGAGCCAATCGTCGAGCGCCCCGAGGAGCGCGACCATTAAAAGGGTAAAGATCGGGAGGTAGGTTTCTTTTCGATTGATGAGAGAGTGATCAAACCATCCCAGATAAGAAAGTAAACGTGAAAGAAGAATGACAAATAAAGAAATTCCCCAAATTAAAATTCCGCCCATGGTGGGAATACCGGTTTTCTTTTTGTGCATTGCATGAAAGAGGGTCGCGGCTTTTCCATCCGTGGCCACTTCTCGGATTTGTTTACCGACTTTCCATTTTTTGAGCAATGAAATGAATGGGCGCGCCATGATCAAGGCAAAACCAAATGAAAGGCTGAAAGAAACGAAAAGCAAAGAAAGATGGCGGACGGTGTCGGTGAAAGGGAGCATGGGGGAAGGATTAGTATGAAGTATGGGAGGATGGGATGCAGGGCGAGGGAGAGCTCACTCCGCTGTCGCTCCGTGAGTAAACGTATAGTTCGTATCGATCCATCGGAGTAAATTTTCCGTATCATTGAAACGATCCGCGCTCCCCAGCACCACGGTGAGGATTTGTTGATCGTTGTTGTAGGTGGCGAGGGTGATGAGGCATTCTCCGGCTTCGGGCGTGGTTCCGGTTTTAAGTCCACTGATTTCCACGTCATTCAGACCGATGTCTTCACTTAATAATTTATTGGTTGAAATGTATTCGTGGGTGATGCCGCTTTCGCTTTCCACTTCATATTTTTCAAGACTCACCGGTTCCATGAAAAAATCATTTTGAAGGGCGTACATACTGAGCAGCGCTAAGTCTTGAGCGGTGGAGTAATTGTCCGTGGTGTCCATTCCCACCGGGTTGGAATAATGAGTGTTTGTTAATCCCAGAAAGATCGCTTTTTGATTCATTTTTTTTATAAAATTTTCCGTCGAGCCTGCGTTGTATTCCGCCAAGGCCACGGCCGCGTCATTTCCGGAAGCAATGAGAAGTCCATACATTAAATCTTTGACCGTCATTTCTTCTCCGGCATTGAGCCATACGATGGATCCTTCGGTCCCCGCCGCATTTTCGCTGATTTGAACCACACTGTACGGGTTTTCTTCTTCGGCAATGATCAATCCGGTCATGATTTTGGTGAGGCTTGCGATCGGGCGTTGAAGGGAGCTGTTTTTTTCGTAAAGGATTTTGGCGGAATTGAGGTCTACGGCGATCACGGATTCCGCGCTTAAATTGAGCGGTTGCACGTCTTCATTTTGTTGCGGGAGAGGTTCCACTTTTAAAAGAGGGCTTGTTTGCCAATGAGGTTCGTATGTTAGTTTTGCCGCATCCATTGGGCCCGCGTGCAGTGCGGAAGCCATGAGGAAAGCGATAAAAGCCTTGAACATCATGGGGAAATTAAAAATTTTAGATTTTAAAACTCAAGGATGCGGAATTCTCCGATGGGTAAAGTCCCCAACGTGTAGGGGCCCATGGAAATTCGCTTCAAATATACCACGGGGCATCGGATGGAATCGAACATTTTTCGGATTTGGCGTTTGCGTCCTTCTTGAAGCGTTACCAGAAAAGAGTTTGGTTTTTTGAGCGCTTCGATTTTGCAGGGTTGAGTGATATAAAAACTGATTTTTTCATCCACTTCTTCTTTGATTCGGACTCCTTTTTCCAGGCGTTTGAGTTCTTCGGGAGTGGGTCGTTGTCGTACCGTGACTTCATATTTTTTTTCTCCGCCGTTTTTGGGATGCGTGAGTTGATAGGTGAGATCTCCGTCATCGGTTAAGAGTAAAAGTCCTTCCGTGTTTTTATCGAGGCGGCCGATGGAGTGGAGATGATGAAATTGTTTTGGCAAAAGGTCGTAAATGGTTTGTTCTCCTCGTGGGTCGTGACGGGTGGTGAGGACTCCCGCGGGTTTGTGAAAAAGGATCAGCGTTTTTTCATTGGGAAGACTCACGGCGTTGCCGTGGACCGTGATTTTATCTTTTTTAGGATCCAAGGTGCTGCCCAATTCGTTTACGATTTTTCCGTTCATTTTTACCGCGCCTTTTTCAATGAATTCATCCGCTTTTCTGCGTGAGCAATACCCGCTGTTGGCAATGAATTTATTGATTCTCAATTGAAGTAAATTTTAAATTTCAATAAAAATATTTTGAATTTTGCGCCATCCAATCTACATAATCTTGGCCCAGTTCAAGCACGATATCGGCTTCGGATTCCCATTCAACGGGAGAATATTCGGTCGGCACATCATTGAGTGTGAATCCGACGGGAATGAAATTTTCCATTAAAAATTTGAGACTGTCGTTGTCTATGGCTTTTTCCGGAGATTGTCCGGCAAGTAAGCCGGAAAGAGGGAGAATACGCGTGATGGGAACGGCTCGATTGGGCGCGTTTCCGTAACGCACGACATCAAATCCAAAACGAATGAGGTAATATAAGGTTTGGCTGGCCACTCCGTTTCTTGTGGTTCCGTTGAGCACTTGATACGTGGTGCCTGCGGCGTGCACTTCCGGGTGAAGGAGGACGAGATTTGCGAAGAGTTGAATGTCGGAATAATCGTTTACATAAGGCAAAAGAGAGAAGGCGTCGCCTTCTTCGCGCGGCGGGGTGTAAAGAAATCCGCCCATGGAAAGAGGATTGTCGTTGAGGCCCCATGAATACATGTGATCACGCTCGAATTTATCCGCGATTTTTGCCAAATATACAATTTCTTCCCAGGTAAGATCGCTGGTGAAATTGTCGCCAATGGCGTTGTAAAGGTTTTTGAGTTTGGTGGGACTGGTGAGAACGCCGAGACTTAGGGCTTTTTCCTTGATCGCATTGAGTACTTGTTGTTGTCGTTTTGATCTTGAGAAATCGCTTGTGGTTTCTCGGCTGCGAGCGTATTTGAGAGCGGTGTCGCCGTCGAAATGTTGGAGCCCCACGTCCACGAAAAACGTTTGATAAGCAATAGATCCATCGTCTGCGGGGTACAAAGGATCGTAAAGGGCTTCTTCAACATCGACGTCAATACCTTCGATGGCATCTACGATTTGAGTGAATCCGTCAAAATTGATGCGAGCGTAATAATGGATGGGGATATTGAGGATTTCGGAAACGGTTTGAGTGAGAATTTCATAGCCTTTTGTGTAGGCTTGCCCTTCGGTTATTGCGGGATTGTCGTACATCTCTTGTTGGGCGGTTAATTCGAGGAGGCTGTTGATGCGATTCCAGCCATACAGTGCATCGATTTCCACGTAAAGATCGCGGGGGATGGAAAGCATGGCTACCGTGCCCGAGCTTTTATCAATACTGGCCACGATGATGGTATCCGTTAAATTGGCTCCGTCGTGATTGGCGTTTCCGGTGCCGAGCAGCAGGATGTTGGTGTGTCCGTTTTCATCGGTTTCCAGGGGGTTGCTGAAGGCGGAAAAAACCAATTCTTTGAATGAAAAATCTTCGGCAAGGGTGAGGACGCGATAGGCGGCTTTGGTCACACCTATACATAGAACGAAAATGATCGCACTCCAGATGAAATGGCGCGTGATGAAACGGAGAATTTTTTTCCAAAATCCTTTTTTTTGAGGTTCGTCCGGAGAAAGAACGATTTCAGGTTTTTGAATCGGCTTTTGGGGGATTTTAGAGGGCGGTAAGCCTTTGCGAATTTTTTTGGTGGTGAATCCGTTCATGCGAAAAATTAGACTGGGGGAAATATACTCCGGAAAAGGGAGATTTTAAATGCTAAATTTTATTCATTTTTTTGTAATCTTTTTTTCATGACTCGCGTGGCAGGATGGGAGAATGGAAAATGGATTTTATCAGCATCGGACTGTGGTGATGGGAGTTTTGGGTTTTTTGACCGGGATTTGGATTGCAGCGTATGGGATTTCCTTGGGAAGTTTTTTATTCGTGGTGTTGTTGAGCGGGATGTGGTGGGGACTTAAAAGAGAGAAATTATTGGTATTATGGGCGTTGGTTTTTTTCGGAATTGGGATTTTACGTTATCAAATTGCAATGCAACGTTTTGAGCAATCTCCGTTGATGAATTTTTTGAATGAAAATGTCACGCTTGAAGGTGTGATTTTCGATTATCCCGACATTCGTAGTGATCAGGTGAAATTGACGCTGACGGTGGAGCAAATGCAAATGGACTTGGAGGGGAAACAAACCGGCACGCCGATTTTTGGCCAAGTGTTGATTTCCCTTCCGAGGTACCCGGATGATTTTACCTATGGGATGCGGATTCGCGTGAGTGGAATGTTGGAAGAGCCTCCGGAGTTTGAGGATTTTTCATATAAAAATTACTTGCGCAGGTATGGGACCGTGGCGGTTTTGTATCGGCCTTTTATTGATGTTTTGGAGTCGGCGAGTCGATGGAATATTCGATTTTGGATTGGGCAATTTAAAGCGGCGGCCGAGAATCGGTTGAATCGGTTGTTTCCCGAGCCGTATGCGAGTTTTGCGGCCGGGCTTTTGTTGGGATCGCGACGCGGGATTCCCGCAGATTTGACTGAGGATTTTATGCAATGCGGGATCACGCACATTATTGCGATTTCCGGATATAATATTACGTTGATGATTGTTTTTGCGTCCGGGCTTTTGCGATTTTTGCCGAAAAAGGCGCAAATCCTCGGGTCTATTGTGTTTATTGTGGCGTTTGTGGCTTTGGTGGGTGCGTCAGCGGCGGTGTTGCGGGCCGCGGTGATGGGAATTTTGGGACTGGTGGCGGCGTTGGGCGGACGTAAGGCGGAGGTGACCCGGCTTTTGGCCCTGACCGCGGCGGGGATGGTGCTGTGGAATCCGTTTATTTTGGTGGATGATTTGGGGTTTCGATTGTCGTTTTCCGCGACCGCGGGGTTGGTTTATATGTCCGGGTATGTGGAAAATTTTTTCAAATGGATTCGCGTGTACGATTGGATCCCGGAATTTTTTTCCATTCGCGAGGCGTTTTTGACCACGATGTCGGCACAGACGTTTTCGGTGCCTGTGATTTTGATGAGTTTTGGCCGTGTGTCATTGATCGCGCCGCTGGCCAATGTGATGGTGGCGCCGTTTATTCCGTTGGCCATGTTGTTTTCGTTTGTGGCGCTGGTGGTGTCCTGCGTTTGGCCATGGCTGGGGCTTTTGGTGGCGTATGGGGCGTGGTTTTTTCTCAAATTCATTATTTGGATTTCCGGGATTTTGGCTGCCGTGCCGTGGGCGTCGGTGGAAGTATGATTTTAACGATTTAACATTCAAAACCGTGAAAAATCATAAATTTAACACTCATTTTCACGATTTTGTTGACAAAAACGTGAAAAAGGACTATCATGGGGCTATGACAAAGGTATCCAATGTTTATAGCAAAATTAGGATTTTGAGGGAGCGTTACTACATGTCTTCCACGGGTAAGCAGGATCTTTTAGTTTTACTCAATGAAACCGAAGTGGCGGAGCAAGTTTACAACTCCAATGCCATTGAAAACAGCACGTTGTCCCTTGATGAAACGGAGAAGATTCTTTTGCAAATCGACCTCGATCGATACATTTCCGAGCGGGAAATTTTTGAAGCGAAAAATTTGGCACGCGTGGTTTCTTACATTGATCAGAAGGCCAAAGAACAGGAGCTCACGCTCGATGGGATTTTGTTGTTGCACAAAATGTTGCTTTCCAATATTCGCGATGAGGTGGCGGGACGATTTAGGAATGAAAAGGAGTGGGTGAAAGTGGGAAATCACATCGCCGTGAACCCGAAAGAGGTGGTCCCGCGCCTGGAGAAAATGCTTGCGACGTATTATGCGAGCAGTCATGAAAATATCATCAAGCGCATGGCGTTGTTGCATCTCACGTTTGAAAATATTCATCCTTTTGTGGATGGCAATGGCCGCATCGGGCGAGTGATCAACAATTATTTGCTCATTCGCGAGGGATTTGTGTCCATGAATATTAAGTTTATGGATCGAAAAATGTATTACGAGGCGTTCAAGGAATTTGATAAAAAAGGCACCACTGCATTGATGGAAGAGATTGTAGGAAAAGCCATCACCAACAGTTATCACAAGCGGTTGGCTTATCTCGAGGGCGCAACGATCCTGACGTTGGCGGATTATGCGAAGCAATTTAAAATTTCACATCCCAATTTGATCAATAAGGCCCATCGCCAGACCATTGAAGCGTTTTTGGAAAAAGGGGTTTGGAAGATTGGGGTTCAATCGGATAAAAAATAATCATTTTTTCACTTTATCGCTCTCCCCAATCGTATACAGCCACAGCGGGCAAAAGGATTTTTTTCGGATGCGTTTTTGGCGGTGCGTGGGCGTCCAGCCTTCAATTTGAAACGCGTAAGACACGATGCGTGTGCCTTTTTTAAGCTCTTTTTTCCACTTGGGTTTGAGCTTTTGGATGGCGTGGGGGAGAAGATAAAAGACGATCACATTCGCATCGCTGAGGTCTTTTTTGTAAAAATTGCGGAATTGGATTTTGGCACGAGAACCTTTGAGCCAATAAATGGGTTGAAACATTTTTGCCATGGTATAAATCAGGGGAGAAAATTCGAGGCCCACGGCTTTGGCCTTGTATAAAATGGAAGCGAAATGAACCATGCGTCCGTCGCCGCAGCCCAAGTCGTAGACTTTTTCACCGGGTTTGATTTTGGCCAGGGCCAGCATTTTTTTGACTCGATCCGAGGGCGTGGGGACCCAGGGGGCACTTAAGAGGGCAATGGTGGTTGGGATTAAAATGATGATCATCAAAACACACTGAAATCGCGTGAGGGTGGGGAAGGGGAGATTGGAGATGAAGTCAAAGAAACGGGACATGGGGGAGGGGAAGATAAATGACTAAATTTTATAAATGTACACGGTTTTGGTTTTATTTTTTTTGTTTTTCGGAAATATTTTGAAAGGCTTAAATCCCGGGAGATGAAAGGTGTTGCTGATGATGAGGGTTCCGCGATGACATTCTTTTTTGAGTTTGGGCGCGAGTTTAACTTGAACTTCCGGCCCGAGATAAAGAAAGATGAAATTCGCGTCTTTGAGAGAAGATTTAAAAAAGTTTTTAAAACGAAGCGAAACGTGAGAACGATGGAAAAATTTATTTAAAAGAGCCAATAAGAAAGCAATGGGTGCGTTTTCGTAGCCGATGCCTTTGATGCCGCATTTTTTTTCAGCGCGAATGAGCAGACGGCCATCCCCGCATCCGAGATCGTAAACAAGGGCTCCTTTTTTTAGGTGGGCCTCTTTTAACATTAAGTCTAAAGTTCGGCGATTGCTGGGTACAAACGGCGATCCCGAAATCATGTTCACCACTGCGGTACAGAGCAGTAATAAGGTGAAAACGAGGATTAAAATGAGGAGGGCGTTGATGAACATTGCATACATTTTACTCTTTTAAGCAGGGGGAGGGGAGGGATTTTTTTTGCAGGCAAAAAAAATCCCCCATCTTTCGATAGGGGATTTTAAAGTATTGCGAAATGTTCGCGACTTTATTTCTTGGGTTTGTTCTTGCGGAGCATGGGCAATCCGGTTCTCTTGTTTTCAACCACTTGGTAGTTTTCCGGAAGAGCATCCAAAGCATCTTTCTTCTCTACGCGGGCGAAATAGTAAATTTGTTGTTTTCGGCCACCGCGGAGGGTTACCATTTTTCCATGGAGGAAATAGGTTTGGCCCTTGCTGTTCTTATGACTGTAAGCCATATTTAAAAGGGTTAAGGATAGACCGTGGATAGGATAGGTTCAGGTTAGGGCGATGTAAAGGGCTTTTGATTTTTGGCCCCTAGACGTAACCTGAAAAAAGGTCTTCTTTTGACTGTTTACAGGTTGGGTGATTTTTTTGGATTTTCATTGACTTTATTTGGTTTTATTTTATTTCTATATCCTTCAGGAATAGAAATTGATATGTTTGACACGGCAAAGAGCATCAGTATACTGGCTTTGCTTATTTTGAGGCGCTATCGTCTAGTGGTTAGGACATCGGGTTTTCATCCCGGCAACAGGGGTTCGATTCCCCTTAGCGCTACCAGTTCCGGAGTGCCGTAACGCGGCGCGAAGGAACTTGAGAAGCGGTTATTTTTTAAATCGCTTGTTGAGTTTTTAGTGAATTGTTGATCTTTAACGTTTTTTTTTCTTTGTGTTTTCCCCTGCTTGGATATTAGCAAAGCATTGATTCGATTTTGGCTACTGTTTGCGTTATTTTTGCTTTACTGCTAATTTTTTATTCTGTTTTTTTTAGAATAATCTATGCCGTTGAATTTCCCTGGAAAGTTAGTCATGAGTGGGGTGCTGGCACTTGCCGTGACTTATCCTCCTGTAGCCCTCGTTTCTACGCAGGGAGAGACCGCTATTCGTATTTCTGAGGCTATGGCTTCGTCCTCAGAAGCTGCTGCTGGAAAAGTTGAATATGTTACAGAAGGGAACCAACGTATCTTGCGTGTGAGAGGTATGGATTTGAATCATCTCCATGAGACTGCTTATCGTGAATTTATTCGTAGAATTGGAGAAGAAATTAAAAAGCCCGGGGCTCAATTGACTATTGCTGATTTTAAAACGAGTGTGCGCTTTGAAAATGGCCAATTCGTTTTTGAATATAAAGTGAATCTAAATCCAGCTCAAAATCAAAATGAAGTGCATACGTTAGTTGATATGAGAGGAACTGTTTTATGTGAGCCTAATGCTGAAGATGGGGTTTTAAAAATAGACTCAACCAAGATCCCTGAATGGCAGGGGAAAATGAATAAGGCCTATTCGAGAATGAAAATTTGGTATGAAACAGCACATTCTAGCAGTGTTCCTTCCGGGGATAACGTTCTTTGTAGTCCGATTTTTCACGAGGCAGTGCTTGCTAAGGGAGCTGTTCAGCACTAAGAATTGATCTCTATTTTAAATCGCATAGCGATTTTCCCTCTTTTTTCTAAATTGTTTGCATGTTTTCTCTCGGATAAACCGCCAAGAAAGCAATCAATCCAACGATCATCATTCCAAATCCTTTTGTTGTAAAACCGGTGATAAGGAAAAGTATGAATCCATAGATTGCAACGGAATCCGGGAGCGCTATGGTGAGCAATTGAAATGTCATTTTTTCTTTTGAGAGTGCTTCTTGTTGTTCAGGGGGGAGTGTTTTTAGGGTTTCCAGTTTTTTATAAACGAATATTTGGCCCACAAGCATGAGTGCGGAAATTCCTACGAGGATATAAAAAAGGAGATTTGCGGTGGCAATATTTTCTCCAAAAACAGGTTCAAAATGAATAATACCTTTTTGGATGAGTCCGGCGATTGTAAAAATGGCGATTTGGATTAAAAGACAATAGCCCCAGGCTATTTTTAAGACGAGAGCGGGTTTCATCATGGTTTGAAAAATTAAAATATTTGTGTGAATTGTAGCATGATTGAAATTTTGATGAACAGAGCCTTTACTTTGGGGTATTTTTCAGGTATAATAATTAGATAAATTTTTAATTTAAATAAAAACAAATCTTATGAAAGACTTTCGTCTTTTTTCTCTCGTTGGTCGAATTTTTGGCTTAACCTTGAGTTCTCTTTGTGTCGGGTTTTTGTGGTTTATCCCTTCTTCGTTTGCCGCAACTTATATTGTGGACACGGCGGCGGATGCACAAGATGGGGAATGCGTGGTGGATACGACTTTTTCCGAAGCCATCAATTGCGCGAATGCAAACGCCGGAGCGGATACGATTAATTTTAGTATAGGAACGGTTAATCTTGTCTCCAATCCGCCGGCTATGACCGAAGCGGTGGATATGGATGGGAATGGGACGGTTACTATTTCCGCGGCGTCTTCTGTCACATGGGCGGTTACGGCCTCAGGAGCGGCTTCCAATGTGACCATTCGAGGTTTGACGATCACGGGATTTTCTCAATGTGGAATCAGCATCATTGCCAGTAATATAACGGTCGGAGGAACGGATGCAACGGATCGAAACGTGATTTATTCTCCGGAAGGTGCGGTTGGGGTTTGTATCCGAGGAAGTAATAATACGGTGATTAATAATTATATCGGAGTGGAAGCGGATGGAGTGACGCCCGGATCTTTGCTTGCCGGAATTTCTTTTGATGGATTTGGTACCGGGAACGTGGTGGGAGGCGATGCTTCAAATGAACGTAATGTGATCTCCGGAAATACGCAGTATGGAATTCGTTTTTGGGAAGGAGATGCCGGAGCCACGGTGTTGGGAAATTATATTGGACTTGATGCCGGTGGAACCGTGGCGGTTCCAAATGGCATTGGTGTTTTTTTTACCAATGATACGTATCCCAATGCGGTTCAAATTGGAGGGACTACGGCCGGAGAACGCAATATTATTTCCGGGAATACGAATTATGGCATTTCAATTTCCGGGACTCATCAAAATACAAAAATTATTGGAAATTATATCGGGACCAATGTGGCCGGAACGGCGGCGCTTGCCAATGGACAAAGCGGGATTAGATTTGATAATGGAGCGTGTTCCGCGGTGGGCAATTGTTTGATTGGAGGGACTGCGAGCGGTGAAGGGAATGTGATCTCCGGGAATACAAATTACGGGATTGAGACTGCCGGAAGTACGCCGGCTTCTCTCTGGCAAATCACAGCCAATTATATTGGAACGAATGCAGTGGGAAACGCGGCTGTCCCAAATAATATTGGTATTTATCTTGCCGGTGGAGGCACTTCGGTGGTGATTGGTAAAAACGATACTTCGGCCACCAATTATAATGTGATTTCAGGGAATACGATTACGGGGATTAAGGTGCAAGATTTTTCCGGAAGTTCAACGATTTCTTCAAATTATATCGGACTCAATGCCGCAGGAACCGCAGCGATTCCCAATGGGGATCAAGGCATTTTGGTCTCAAGTCTTGATGCAACCGGAGTTGTAACGATTGGGTCTTCTTCAGCAACCAGCCCGACTAACGTGATTTCAGGAAATTCGGATGAAGGAATTCGTTTGAATGATTCGGATGGCACCGCTTATATTTACAGCTCAATCCTTGGACTTTCCGCGGCGCAAGATGCGGATCTGGGAAATAGTTATGGCGTTTATTGTGTGAATGGATCTGGTACGGCAACGATTGGAAATACTTTAACGCAGGGATTTAATGTGATGGCCGGGAATACGAATCATGGAATTTTTATGTCGGTCTCGGATGGTCAAGTTTTGGGAAATTATATTGGGGTGAACAGCGGGCTTACTTCTGTGTTTAAAAATGATCAAAATGGTATTTATGTGGATTCCGGAACTTGGGTGCTCGGAGGATCGGAGTCGGGGCAAGGGAATATTATCACCGGACATACAACCGGGACCGCTGCTCAAATTTATATTAGTTCCAGCGCAAGTGATGTTCAAATTTTAGGGAATTATATTGGTATGGATACGGACGGGGATGTTCTCGGTTCCGGGACCGATGGGATTTACGTTCAGGGTACGAACACCGTCATCGGGTCTTCGGTTTCCGGAGGACGTAATTATATCGGGAATATGACAGATTCCGGAATTGAATTGAGTGCTGCGACCCAAGCAACGATTGTGAATAATTATATTGGGGTTAAGCCGGACGGAGTGTCGAATATTGGAAATGGAGGATCCGGGATATTTGTTGTTGGCGGGACGAATAATGTCATTGGTTATGATTATGGAGAAACCGTGGGTTCGGATAAACGCAATCTTGTTCAATTCAATACTACGGCTCAGATTAAGTTGGATGGAGCTGGAGTCGGAGATAAGGTCACTACCCTTCGTGGAAATTATTTGGGAACGACCAATCCAACGACTTTCGTTAATTCTCCTAATAATGGTGTGAGTTTGGTCGGCACTTCGATTACGACTTCCAGTACGAGTCGATTTGTAATTACAACGGGTTTTGCAGATGGTTCTAAAGTTGATATATTCAGCGTGACCGGAGCCGGGGTCATTACTTATGAAGGAACCGCAACGGTTGCAAGTGGCACGGCTCAACTTGATAAAGATTTTACCGCTACTGGGGGAGATAATTATTTTTTCCAAATCACCGAAGCGGATGGAGATTCCACCGTGGTTAGCGGCTCCTCTTTAGTCAATCCGGACATTTCGGCTCCGAGTGCTTTAACCGTGACTTCAAGCACGAGTGCCACCAATGTGGCGGCTTATACGTTTACGGGGACAAAAGATGCGTATTCCAGTGTTTGGTATGGGGATACTCAGCGTGTTGCCGTTGATTCGAGCACGGCATGGACGTACGCCGTAACTCTTTCGGAAGGGGCAAACGCTTTTAGTTTTACTTCCAAGGATTATTCATCGAATGAATCGGATGCCACTGCCGTGAGTATTACATTGGATACAATCGTTCCTTCGGTTTCCTCAATCACGTCGGCGATTTCATATTCGGGCACAGGCTCGACGTATAGTGCAACGATCACCGGGACTAAGGAAGCCGGTTCTTCAGTAAAAAATAACGGCACGGAAATTGTGGCTGCGAATGATTCCACCACTTGGTCCTATGCTTCGACCTTGGCGGTGGGGAGTAATACCTATTCTTTTGTCGTGACGGATGCGGTTGGAAATCCTTCCGGTGCAACGGCTCACACCATTACGTATACTCAATTGGCTGCCACCACGGATAATTCGGGGACGGTTGGGGGTGGAAGCGGATCAAACGGTTATGAAAGTAATCATTATTCCGACACATTGATTGATGAAGAAGAGGAGGGAGAGGAAGAAGAGGCAGGAGAAGAAATTGTCGAACCCGTAGAAGAGGATATTCCCATGGAAATTTTGGATCCCGCTGAAGCATCGGAAGATCAGTTTGGGACTCAGGTGGGGACTGAAGAATCTTTTAATCAAATGGATGCGTCCGATTTTGCGGAAGAAGTGGAACAACTTTATCCCGTCAGTGATGTTTATGTTTTGCCATCGGTTTCTTTTGGAGAAGTTCAACCTCAAGCGATGGTTTTGCCCGAAACCGCTGTAACGCGTGAAGATGTTTTTATTCAACCCGTTTTGCAAGGAGAAATGGGAGAAGTGGAATCTGATGAGGATAGCGATACGGTTCCGGATTGGTGGGAACAAGCGAATTTTAATACGATGTTTGTGAATAAAACCGCGGACTCGGACAATGATGGAGTTACGGATTCGATGGAATGGATGAATGGAACGAATCCTGTGAGCGCTGATTCTGATGCGGATGGAGTGGAGGATGGCGTGGAAATCACTTTCGGCCTTAATCCCGGCAATTGGGATTCGGATGAAGATGGGCTTTCGGATTTTCGTGAAATCGAATTGGGTACCAATCCTTTGTCTGCGGATTCCGATGGAGATGGCGTCATTGATAATATTGAAGTCGGTGCAGGTTCGAATCCTTTAAATGTAAAAAATGCACCGGTGATTACCATGATCGGAGGGGTTCCGGATCAATGGTTGAAAGATTACGGGCTTGATAATGTACTTTATGGTCAACCTGCTTTTATCTCAGAACTCAATCTGAATGTGGAACGCACCTTGGCTTGGGATACGGATAAGGATGGGCTTTCGGATAGGGATGAACTTAATTATGGAACCAATCCTTTGGAAGCCGATAGTGATGACGATGGGGTTTCCGACGGTGCTGAAGTGCATGTGTATCAAACCGATCCGAATGTAATGACGCGATCGGGGCAGTTGTTCCAAACACGCATTTCGAGTCTTAAGAGTTATGCGCGAAATACGTATATGGATGGGTATCCTTTGATTGCCGGGACTTCCAAACCGGACACGCACGTTCAAATTTCATTTGTTTTATTAAAAGGGAATGCCGCTTCCACTGGAGTGCAACAATCTTTATTGCAGCGATTGAGTCATCTTTTATTGGCGAATCTTTTTGGGGAAGTGGAAAATACGGGAGATACAATGACTCTTGAAACTCAAACCGGAGGGCATGGAAAATTTCTTGTGCGTCCGGAAGATGAGCTCTCCGCGGGTCGATATGCGGTGGTGGTTCGTTCATTCGATGCAGAAGGGAATATCACTTCCGAAACTTTGCCTTATGATTTGACGATTGATCCCACTGCTGCGATGTCCCTTGTGGATCCCAAACAATTGGATACTCAATTGATCGATGTCGCCAATCTTGAAGTGTTTAAGATTCAAAACAGCCAACCGTATCTTTATGGAGTGGCGGAAAAAGGGTATGAAGTGGTGACTTCTTGGGAAAGTGAATTGTTTACTTCTTCTCTTGTGGTGGACACCATGAAAGGAGAATTCTTAACCGCTTCTCCGAGCGAACTTGAACAAGGCGACCACAATGTGTTTGTGTATGCGGTTGAACCTTCCAAAAATTTGTATTCTTCAGTGATTGATGTGGGCTTCCAAGTGGTGGGAGCCGGGGCTCTGTATTCCTCTGCCGAGGAAGGACATGCCTCTCCCTTTGTGATTTTTGGATTGGGTGGCGTGTTGTTAATTCTTGGATTGGGATTTGTGGCGTACAAGAATACGCACGAAGCGAAGCGAAGTGCGCTTTAGAAGCGGTTGAATTCGGTCAACAGTTGAAAATTCAGTAGTTGAAAAAATACGGGGAAACCTTCACTGCGTTCAGGTTGACACTCCGTTCGTCCTACGGACTCACTCCGTGTCTGGTAATATTTACTTATTTGTATTGGTTTCTATATAGTGAAAGTATCTCTCTATTTTTTTAAAATTACTTTTTATGGTTTTTGATGTTGAGGCCCTGAAAGCGTTTTTTACGCGACGTCGTGTGGCTTCCGGCGTATTGATCGTTTTTGTTTTATTGGTGGGGATGAAATTGGGATCTTTGGGGTCGGGAAGTGTTGGAAGTCCTTATTATCAAACCGAATCTACCGGTTCTTATAATGATTACGCCACGGATAAGGATTATGAAAGTTATGGCGGGGAGATGATGGAAGATCGGATTATGACGAATGAGTCGATGCCGCTCAGTGCTCCTTCTTACAATGCAGGGAGTACGCAATATGCTACAACGGCTTCGGATATAACGGTTACAGAACCCGAAACAGAGCAAACTCGTATCATTAAAACCGGAGATTTAACCATGACTGTAAAGTCTACGCCCGATACGATTGCGGCGTTGACCACGCTTGCGGAAACGTATGATGGATTTGTTCAAAGTTCCGGGACATGGCTTGAATATGATGAGACCACGTCCGGGAGTGTGACGTTACGTGTTCAATCGGAAGATTTTGAGAAAGCCATGATTGATATTCGCGCTTTGGCCGAGGTGATCAAAAGCGAATCCGTTTCGGGCCAAGATGTGACTGCCGAGTTTGTGGATTTGCAGGCTCAATTGAAAGCTCGACAAGCGGAAGAAGCTCAATTTTTGAAAATTTTGGAATCCGCTGAAAATGTGGAGGAAATGTTGAATACGCAGAGTTATTTATCCGATGTTCGTGCTGAAATTGAAAGCCTTCAAGGGATGCTTAAATATTATGAAGATCGGACGGATTATTCCACGATCACGATTTCCCTCTCTGAAGAAGCCTCGATCCTTGCTCCGACCAGTGATTGGAATCCGGTGTTGCAGGCTAAGGAAGCGCTCAATGATTTGATCGTTTTCGGACAGGATATTGTGAATTTTGTAATCTATTTCGTGATCAGCGATTTGCCTCAGTTGTTGGTGGCTTTGTTGTTTATTTTTGTGGTTTATCGTGTGGTTCGATGGGGTTATCGTCGATTTGTAAAAGAAGGGAAGAAAAAATAAGTTGAGCGAAGTGAAAATGTAATCATAAAAAGCCCCTCGATTTTTGAGGGGCTTTTTTGATAAGATCAATTTATGAGAAAAGTATTGCTTGCAATTAAGGGGCTTCATGCTCGGGTTCAAAATCAAGAGATTCTTCACGGACTTGATCTTGAAATTCGGTCCGGGGAGTTTCATGTTTTGATGGGGCCGAACGGGTCGGGGAAAAGTACGCTTTCTTCGGTTTTGATGGGGCATACAAGCTATGAAGTGTCTGCGGGGGCGGTTCAATGGGAGGGTAAAAATTTATTAAAAATGAAACCCGAGGAACGAGCTCGTGCCGGACTTTTCCTTTCGTTTCAACATCCTCGGGAGATTCCGGGTGTGAATTTGGTTTCTTTTTTAAAGTCGTCGTACAATGCGGTGAAAAAGCTGAACATGTCTTTGTTCCATTTTAAGAAATTATTAACTGATAAAATGAGTGTGGCCGGAATGCCATTGGGGTTTATGAATCGTTATTTGAATGTGGGTTTTTCCGGGGGAGAAAAAAAGAAATGCGAAATTTTACAAATGGTTTTGCTGGAGCCCAAGTTGGCGATTTTGGATGAGCCGGATTCGGGGATGGATTTGGATGCGGTGAAAGATATTTGTCGCGTGATTAAGGCGCTTCGTAATCCGAAACAAAGCTTTTTGCTTATTACTCACAATCCGCGCATTTTGGACTGCGTGTTGCCGGATTATGTGCATTTGATGGTGGAGGGAAAAATCGTGAAAAGCGGGGGTGTGGAATTGGCGAAACGCATTGAGAAAGAGGGGTATGTGAATTTTATGAAAGCGAAAGGATTAAAAATTTTATAAAATTTTTCATGCCTGCTCTCGATTATCTCAAATCTTCTTCTCAGCGTTCATTAAAATCGGTTCGATCCCCGAAACGGTTTAAGCGTGCTAAAAAAGGGCTCTCAAAAGAGGTGGTGCTTGCGATTTCTCGGTCTAAAAAAGAGCCCCAATGGATGACGGATTTTCGATTGGAATGCTTGGATTTGTTTTATAAAATTCCATTGCCTTCGTTTGGCCCGGATTTATCGGCGTTGGATTTTGATGAATTGATTTATTACGCTTCTCCGGAAGAAATGAAGGGTTATGCCACGCGCTGGGAGGATGTTCCGGATTCGGTGAAAGAAACGTTTGAACGATTGGGAATTCCACAGGCGGAACGTGAGGTGTTGGCCGGAGCCGGGGCGCAATACGATTCATTGAATGCGTATCATAAGTTGAAGGAAACGTGGGGAAAGATGGGTGTGATTTTTGAGGATATGGATCAGGCGTTGAAGCATTATCCCGAGTTGGTGAAAAAATATTTTATGAAAGGGGTGCCTCCGCGAGATCATAAATTCGCGGCATTGCATGGCGCGGTGTGGTCCGGAGGAACGTTTTTATATGTGCCCAAAGGCGTTCAAATTAAAGATCCGTTGCAGGCTTATTTTCGAATGAATACCAAGGCTATGGGGCAGTTTGAGCATTCCGTGATTGTGGTGGAAGACGGGGCGAGCGCGCATTATATCGAAGGGTGCAGTGCGCCTAAATACAATGCCACGTCGTTGCATGCAGGGTGTGTGGAAATTTTTGTAAAACCGCATGCGAAAATGCGTTATTCCAGTGTGGAAAATTGGTCGCTCAATACCTACAATTTGAACACCAAGCGTGCGATTGTTGAGGAGGAGGGGACCATGGAATGGGTGAGTGGGAATTTGGGAAGTGGAAGGACGATGTTGTATCCGTGTTCGATTTTGAAAGGACGAGGGGCGCGAGCGGATCATTGGGGTGTGGCGATTGCCGGGAAAGACCAAGTGCAAGATATTGGGAGCAAAGTGATTCATGCGGCACCGGAGACTACGTCCACGGTTTTGAGTAAAAGCATTTCCAAACAAGGGGGAGTGGCGGTGTATCGCGGGTTGCTTCAAGTGAATAAAGGCGCTAAAAACTCTAAGGCTTCCATGCGTTGCGATGGGTTGATTTTGGATAATCAATCGCGCGGCGATACGATTCCAACTCTTCGCGTGAATGAAAAAAATGTGTCTATTGCGCACGAGGCCACGGTCGGAAAAATCAGTGAAGAGCAGTTGTTTTATTTGCGTAGTCGCGGGCTTTCTGAAGAGGAAGCGCTGGCTATGATTGTAAATGGTTTTATTGAGCCGGTGGTGCGCGCGTTGCCGCTGGAATATGCGGTGGAAATGAATCGGCTCATTGCTTTATAATTTTATTTTTATGGTGAATTTGTCTGCTTTTAAAGGCGCTCGATCGACTTCATTTCAATTTGAAGTTTCTAAAAAATCAACACTTGAAATTGTAGATGATGTTTTGTTAAAAGAAAGAACGATTGAAATTCACGTTGGGGCCGGAGCGGAGTTGCATTGGCAGTCTTTTCAATCGTCGGTTTCAAAATTTCCTTCGAACATTAAAAAGCGATTTATTTTGGATTCAAATGCGAAGCTTGTTTTATTTGAGGGGGGTAAAGGCGGATCAAAATTTCATGAAGAAATTGAAGTGGTTTTAAAAGGAGCCGGAGCGGAATGCACAACGGAAATGTTGTTTTCCGCGGATGGAGTTCAAGAATCCACGGTTTTATTTTTTGCTCATCATTACGGAAAAAACACCAAGTCCATTGTGCGATTAAAGGGCACTTTGAGTGGTAAATCGCGAGGCGTTTTTAAAGGATTTATTCGGGCGCATTCGGGGTCGTTTGGGATGCAAGGAAGTTTGGAGGAACATGTGCTTCTTTTGTCTGAAGATTGTCGCTTGGAAACGATTCCGGGGTTAGAAATTCAACATTCGGAAGTTGGTGTTTTTCACTCCGCCAAAATTGAACATGTGGATGAAGAAAAATTATTTTATTTGCAGTCTCGCGGGCTTTCGACCGAACAGGCGATTGAGTTGATCGTGCAAGGATTTTTCGAGGATTCGTTTCGGCTTTTGAAATCTTCCAAACCTAAGTCATTTGCTTTAAGCTTGTAGCATGATTAAATCTCGTTTTCCCATTTTCAATCATCAGTCCGAGTTGGTTTATCTCGATAGTGCAGCCACGGCTCAGAAACTTGATATTGTGTTGGAGGCCATGCAGCGTTATCACGAAACGTTCAATGCAAATGTGCATCGCGGTCTTTATCCGTTGGCGGAAGAGGCGACGGCCGCGTATGAGGCGGTGCGCGATCAAGTTGCCGTGACTATGAAAGCTCGTTCGCGAGAAGAAGTGATTTTTACGCATGGCACAACCGAGGGTTTGAATTTGGTGGCGCAAGGCTTTGCCCCGCAATTTTTGAAATCCGGAGACGAGATTGTTTTGACAATTTTGGAACATCATTCCAATTTGGTTCCATGGCAAATGATGGCAAAAAAAACGGGTGTGATTTTAAAATTTTGTCCGCTCACAAAAAAAGGAATTTTGGATGAAAACGCGTTGGAAAAACTCATCACACGCCGTACAAAAATCGTGAGTGTAACCGGGCTGTCGAATACGCTTGGGTTTGTGGTGGATTTGCCTCGCGTGATTGCTCGGGCGCATGCCATGGGCGCAAAAGTGTGTGTGGATGCGGCGCAATATGCGGCTCATTTTCCGATTGATTTTAAAGGATTGGACGCGGATTTTTTGGTGTTTTCCGGGCACAAGATTTATGGGCCCACCGGGGTTGGCGTTTTGTTGGCGAAACGAGATTTATTGGAGAAATTGGAGCCTTGGATGGGGGGTGGAGACATGATTCGTGAAGTGCACCTAGACCATGCCACGTGGAATGATTTGCCGTGGAAATTTGAGGCGGGCACTCCGCCGATTGCAGAGGTGATGGGGCTGGGGGCTGCGGTTTCTTTTTTTCATGAAATTGGATGGGACGTCATTCAAAAACACGATCAAGAACTTTATGATTATGCCAAAGAAAAATTGTCTACTCTTTCGTTTGTAAAATTGTTGGGCCAAGGTAAAGCAGGGAAAAATTGCGGAGCGCTTTCATTTGTTGTAAAAGATGTGCACCCGCATGATGTGGCTGCACTTTTAGGTGAAAAAAATATTTGTGTTCGTGCCGGGCATCATTGCACCATGCCGTTGATTAAAGCATTGGGTGTGTCGTCAACAACACGTATGAGTTTTGGAATTTACAACACCAAAGAAGACATTGATCGGGCCGTGAGTGCAATTCGTGAAGCGAAAAATAAATTGAGAGGATGAATTAAAAAAAAGGCGGGTATTCCCTCTGTCGCATAGGAGCGAAACGCCTCGGATCATGAGTCGCTGGCCTTTCTTCCTTGAAAATGCGACTTCGGAAACACCCACATCTTTTTTATAAATTTAAATACTTTTTCCTTTTCTCCTCCTGGAATTTTTCGATCGCGTAACGAAACATGGTGCGAGGCATACGACTTGCGTATTTTTTAAGAAATTGTTCTTCGGTATCGAGGTTTCGTTTGCCGATTTCGCGCAACATCCATCCTACGGCTTTGTGTAAAAGATCGTGCGTGTCGTTGAGTAAAATTTCCGCAAGGGCCAGGGCATCTTTATAATCATTGTTTTTGATGAAATGGAAGGTGGCGAGCACGGCAATGCGGCGTTCCCATAGGTTTTTGGAGCGTGCGAATTTGTATAAAATGGAACGATCTTTGCCCTTTAGCCACGGGCCTAAAATGTACGGAACCGAGGTGTCCACCAAGTCCCAATTGTTGATGCCTTTTCGATGTTTGAGATAAAAATCGACGATTTTTTTGCGTTCAATTTCGGTTTTTGATTTCTCGAAATTATGACGCAAAATGAATAAGGCAATCATGCGTTCTTCGTGGATTTTTGAGTGGATTAATTTTTTTAAATCGTTGAGCGGAAGTGTGGAATATTGTTTTGCGAGAGTGCGTAAGACCGGAACTTTAATTCCAATAAAAATATCGCCTTCGCCGTATTGTCCGGGCCCGGTTTTGAAAAAACGTTGCAAGGCAATGGCTTGATTGGGGTTTGCTTTTTTTGAGAGGTCTTTTTTTAAAGAGAGAAAATCTTTCATGAATAGGTCATTTTATAAATTTAAAATACCAAAAAATAAGGATAAGAGATATCCTTCATGTTTGACGAATGTTTTTATCTCATTATTATGAATGTAGGCTTAAGAGAATTCTAATTTTATGTAATGGCTTCACTTTTAAGAAAATGTTTAGTTTGCCATGAATCGTTTGAAATCGATGAGTTGGATCAAGCGTATTATTTAAAACGCCAAGTTCCACTTCCCAAACTCTGCCCCAAGCATCGGTTACAACAACGTCTCGCTTTTCGTAATGAACGGAAATTATTTATGAGACGTTGCGATGCCACTCCGAAAAATATTGTTTCCAATGTGCGCCCGGATGCAATTTTCCCTGTTTTTAATCTTGAAGAGTGGCATAAACAAAATCATGATGTCTCTTTTTTAAATGAGTTTGATTTTGAACGGACTTTTTTTGATCAATATGCGGATTTGTGGCCGCGTGTTCCCCGTATGAGTAAGGCGAGTGCCGGCAATGAAGAAAAATCCGAATACAGCAATCATTGTGGGAATTGTCGTAATTGTTATTTTATTTTTAACTCCGAGGTGGATGAAGATTGTATGTATTTAAAGTTTGGGGATAAGTGTCGGAATTGTATGGATTGTAATAATATTTTGAGCTCCGAATTGTGTTATGAATGTGTGAATGTAAAGCATTGTTTTAATCTTAAATTCTCCGATGATTGTGAGTCTTGTAGTGATGGGGATTTTTTACGCTATTGTCGTGATGTTAAAAATTGTATGTTTTGTTATGGGTTGAAGCATAAAGAATTTTGTCTTTTTAATCAGCAACTTTCTAAGGAGGAATATCAAAAACGGGTGAAAGAATTTCAATTGAATTCGTATATTGGAATTCAGTCTTGTATACGAAAATGGGAAGAATGGAGTAGCTCTTGGCCCAAGATGAGGCATGTGATTGTAAAATCCGAAAATTGTACAGGGGAGTCTATTTTTAGCAGTAAAAATGCACGCGATTGTTATAATGTAAATAAGCTTGAGAATTGTCGTTATGTGATGAATTCCGTGGATGTGAAAAATTCCTATGATCTTTTTGCTTACGGCATGAAAACCGCTTTTTGTTATGAATGTGTTACGATTGCGAATTCTTATGATTTAAAATTTTGTAATTATTGTTTTGAAAGCCGTGGGCTTGAGTATTGTGAAAGTTGTTGGGGGTGTACGGATTGTTTTGGATGTATTGGTTTAAAAAAGGCGCAGTATCATATTTTTAATAAGCCGTATTTGGAACTGGATTATCGTCGGTTGGTTTCTAAAATTCGTAAACACATGATTCAAACCGGGGAATATGGAGAGTTCTTCCCTGAGAAATTTTCACTTTTTCCGTATGAAGATACTTTGGCGCAAGATTATTTCCCTCGTCCTATGGAACGATCTGCGGCTTCCATCCCTCTGGGTTTATCTTTTGTGGATGAAATCCCGGATGCGATCGAGGAGGTTTCGCTTGAGATTACGGAGCGTACTTTTTTGTGTCCAAAAGAAGAGAAACCGTTTAAATTTCAACGTAAGGAAATTCAATTTTATAAAAAAATCGGAGTAGCATTGCCTCACGTGTCGTTTGAGTCGCGGTATAAACGCAGGGATGGATTTGTTCCGTTTCCGTATGGGAAAATTTGATCGTTGAGTCTTTCTCGCGGTACACTGAGGCGGTATGGATCTTTATCAAGAGCAAATCATTGATTTGGCCAAGCACCCGTTGAATCGCGGGGCTTTAAAAAACGCCACACATACGCATTCGGGTGTGAATGTGACGTGCGGGGATCATGTGCGAATTTATTTGAAGGTAAAGGGGAAAGGAGCTTCGGCTGTGATTGAAGAGGCGATGTGGGAAGGCGAAGGGTGCGCGATCAGTGTGGCGGCTGCGTCATTGTTGACCGAGGAACTCAAAGGCAAGCCGCTGAAGGTTGTGAAAACGATGGAGTTGAAAGATATGTTAACATTGCTCGGGATTGAAATGCTGGGGCCTGCGCGAGTGAAATGCGCAACGTTGTGTTTGGAAACGGTGAAGGGGGTTTAGGGCTGTAAAATATCTTCGGTTTGGCCGTTGATGGAGATTTGGACTTGAGTGATTCCGTCGAATTGGAGAAGGGTTTTTTCGATTTGCGCGCGGATGGCGCTCACACGACAAGAGCCGCCTACGGCTTGTTCAAAGGTTTTGTCAAAGTCGACGGAAACCGTGTTTTTATTTATTGAAAGGGATTGAAGCGTGACATTGTCATTGATGGAGGTGAAATAACCTTCTGAGGTTTCTGTTTCGGTGGGGCCTTTGAGGAGTTTTTGAATGGTGGCTTCCATGGCTTTTTCAACAGGGATTATTTGAGCGATGATTCTGGAAACGGGATAAACTTGTTCGCAATCGAGCATTTCCGGATTTTTTTCTGTGTTTCCAAAAAAGATAGAGATGTTTTTTCCTGTCGAAGCAGAAGGGGTGAATTGAACCGGGAGGTCAAAAGAGGCGTCGTTCTCGGGAAGGCCGGAGGGGTTGTCTTTTTCAAAGTGAAGGATACCGGTTGTAGATTCTCCGGGTGAAAAAGAGTCGATTTGGGCGGTGAAAGGGACAAAATTTTCCGTCATCCAGTCGCCTTGAGCTTGGGCTGTGGTTTGAGCGAGGACGTTGTTGTTTTCATCGAGGAGGGTGATGGGGAAAGAAGCTTCAAAAAACCAAGTGCCTTGAGCTTGGCCTTCGATGATGAGAGGTGCGGAAACGAGCGCGTTTTCAGTGGGGGTGGTGAGGGTGATGGAGGCAGTGGAGCTTGTTGAATCGGATGTGTCTGTTGATCTCGTGGAGTCGGAGTCGTCTGTCGGACTTATTGAATCGGTTGTGTCTGTGGAGTCCGAGGTGTCTGTTGTGCCGATTGAAAATTGGCATCCGGCCATTAAGGCGATGGCGAGAAAAATGGAAATTAAAAGAAGAAATTTGAATTTCATGGGGGTGGGGATTAAAGAATGGGAAATTGAAGAGGTGGGTCGACTTAAAACCATATCATAAATAACATAATTTTACTATTGGAAAGCGATTATTTTTTGGCGGCCAATTGTTCTTTTTTCCCCGGCCATTGGCAGATGTTTTTTATCGGACATTCCCCGCATTTGGGGCGAGGGGCTTTGCATGTGGTTCGGCCGTGCGCGATGAGTTGCATATGAAATTCAATCCAACGGTTTTTTGGGATGGTTTTTAAGAGTGCAAATTCGGTTTTTTGCGGGGTTTTTTCGTGCACCAATCCAAGGCGGTTGGTGACGCGAAAAATGTGCGTGTCTACGGGGAAAGCCGGGATGTTGTAGGCTTGGGCGAGGATGGCGCTCGCGCTTTTGCGACCAATGCCGGGGAGGGCAATGAGCTCTTCCATGGTTTTAGGCACGATGCTCTTGTGTTTTTCGACCAGCGCGCGAGCGCACAAAATGAGATGTTTTGATTTTTGTCGATGATAGCCGGTGGAGTGAATGATGTCGCGCAAACGATCTTCTCCCAATTGGAGGAGTTTTTGAGGCGTGTTGTAGTGAGGGAACAGATTGGGGGTCACCTTATTCACCCGTACATCGGTGCATTGTGCCGCCAGGACCACAGCCACCAAGAATTCAAACGGCGATTTAAAATTGAGCGTGGGTTTTGGATGGGGGAATTTTTTATCCAAAATGCGTAATACGGTTTGGACTTTTTGAGGAGTCAGCATGATTGATTTAATCTTAAAAATAAGGTATAATCATAAGATAAATGGATCCCATTTAAGACCTAATTTCCATTTTTATGTTTCAGGGCGTTTGGTTCGATTCCTATTTTACCGCTTTTTTCTCTCTTTTTGTAATCATGGATGCGTTTGGCGCACTTCCTCTTTTTTTGATGCTTTCAGAAAAAATACCCAAAGCAAAGCGTGTCAAAGCGGCAAATAACACCTTATTGGTGGCCGCGATTTTGTTGTTGATTTTTATTTTTGGGGGGAGTGCGATTTTAAATTATTTTGGAATTTCAATCCCGAGTTTTCAGGTTGCCGGAGGACTTATTCTTTTGATCATTGGACTTAAAATCGTGTTGGGTCTTAAACTTGGAGCACAACAAAAACATGTTGAGTTGTATGAATTCACTGCGGTTCCTATGGCTACGCCTCTTATTGTGGGCCCGGGTACCATTACGACCACTATTATTTTGGTGGCTCAATATGGGTATGTTTTAGTGGCACTCGCCGCACTGCTTAATCTTATTGTGATGTGGATTGTTCTTCGTAACGCTTTTTTTATTTATCGTTTCTTGGGGCATCAAGGGGTTGAGATTATTTCTCGTATCGTGGGTATTATTTTAACAGCCCTTGCCGTTGAATTTATTCACGAAGGGCTTGTGGCTTTGGTTTCTGGTAGTTCTTTATAGTTTTTTCATCGTGTCGCTACTCCCGTATTCGGGTGCACATAATCCATGCTTTGTTCCAAGGGGGCGTCCATTTCGGCAACACTTTCGGTTTCATTCACATTGATCATGGCTTGAGCGTCATTGAGTAGGCTTTGGAGTTCGCGATTGTCACTGCTTAATGTTTCATATTCGGCTTGAAGTTGTTCCAAATAATACCCCTTGCCGGATTGAAGGCCTCGGATGTAAAGAAAGCTCACCATAGAGACAATGAGTAAACTGAAAACCGTAAGAACCAACATGCGTGAAGCGCTTCGGATTTGTTCGGAAAGCGGTTTGGTTTTTTCACGAATTCGGCGAACTTTTTTTGAATTTTTAAAACGGTTGTGATAATAGGGGTCTTTCATATTTTTAGTTATAAACGATTTCCATTTCGACTTCAACCACTCCTGCGCTTAAATCTTTTCCAAGAGCCTCGAAAGCGCCGGTGGTGAGGTCTAAAATACGTCCTTCCACGTAGGGTCCGCGGTCAACTATTTTTACAATAATCGTATTGCCATTGGCGGGATTGGTTACGCGCACATGCGAGCCAAACGGGAGTGTTTTGTGCGCGGCTTGATATTCGTTTTGGGCCAACGGCTCGCCCGAAGCGGTATTGTGCCCGTCAAAGGATTGGCCGTAATAAGAGGCAACTCCATATTCCATCACGCCCGAATAAATTCCCGGATTTTTGAATCGATAAATGATATCAGCGAGTGCTCCGCGCGTTAGGGGATCTCCGGCATGGAGATTGCCGTCTTTTTTAATGTAAGCGAGCCCGTTGGCAAAGGCATACGATACATAATTGGCATACCAGGTGTCCTTGAGAACATCCGGGGCCGGGTCTTCAAATAACGTGGGAGAAACATACGGTTCGTTAAACGTACCCGAGGTTTTGATGAGCATTTTTAGGGCTTCAGCCAGATTGACCGTATTTTCGGGAGCAAAGGATCCATCGTCGTATCCGTTTACAATCCCTTTTTCATAAGCGGTTTGGATGTAAGGGAAAAACCAGTCGTCTTGTTGAACATCCGAGAAATAAAGAGTTGGCGTTGGAGGTTCAGTGAAGGTTGCGTCCGGGGTGGCATCGTTGAGTTCAACGGGATTCACGTTTTCCGTTTCATCAAATGCCAACAGTAATATTTTAAGCGTTTCAGCTCGGTTGATTTCATCATACGGGCGGAAGGTATTGTCCTCATAGCCTTCGACCACCTCCAAATCGTATAAAAAATGAATGGCCTCGTAATAGCGGTCGGTTTCAGGAAGGTCGGGAAAGAGGAGAGTTTCTTGCGCGTACACAAAAGGCACATTTCCTCCCCATAAGAAGAAAGAAAATATAAAAATTACACTGAGCGCTAGTTTTTTTTTCATAATAAGTCCTTAGGGGTCCGATCCAGGACTGATTAAGCATTGGCAAGGCTGATCACTACGGCACGGAAATTTCCTTCTCCTTCGCTTTGGGTGGCCACATCGCTGAATTCGGGTTTGGTGAGATGCATGTGAACCAAGCGTCGGAAATAAGGAGACATGGGAGGCAGTTTTTTGGGAGTGCTGTATTTTCGCACCAATTCCACTTTTTGTTCCGCGAGGTTGAGCACGCTTTCTTCTTGGCGTTTTCGATAATTGTCCACATCGAGTGCCACAGAGAAAGATTGTTCCATCTTTTTATTGAGAAGGATCTTTAAAAGGTGTTGGATCGCAAAAAGAGTGGCTCCGTGATAACCGATCAAGTGTTGAGGTTCATCGGTTTCAATGTTTACTCGATAACTGTTTTCCTCGGTCGGATCCGCAACGATGTCGAGTTTGCGGAAAGAGATGTGAAGGAGTTGAAGCAAGGGTTGAAGGGTTTCGCTGATGATTTCTTCCATGGTTTTATAAAAAATTAAGAGATTAAAAATGACGTAAGACGGAATTCGTTTTAGGCTTTTTCAATTACGCGAACCGTGGGCTCGTTATCATTGGGTTTCTTTGAAGTGCTTTCTTTATTTACCACAAGTTGTTGAACGATTCCATAGATTGTGGAGGTTCCCCAATAGAGGCCTACCCCGGAAGGAAGGCTGGCGGTGAAGAAGGCGATCATGACGGGCATGAAATATTTCATCATATTGGTCGCCATTTGCATTTCGCTTTGCACATCTTTGGTGCTTTCCACTTTTTTGGCGAGATCTTGGCCTTTTTCTTTTTTCTTGGCCTCTTGTTTTTTCTTGGCCTCTTGTTTTTTCTTGGCTCGAGTCAAGGAAAGATGCATTTGAATGAATTGAAGCCCTCCAATGATCAGAGGCAAAACAAATACATTCGGCGTGGTGAGTTCCAATATATTAAAGAAATGGGTATTGATGGTTTCGTAAGAGAAGGATTGAGAGACGAATGAATAAATAAGGCCGCTTTTGTCCGCACTGAGTCCGTCGCGCACCACTTGATACAGGGCAATCAATATCGGGATTTGAATGAACATCATAAGACAACTTCCAAACGGATTCACTTTGTAGGTTTTCCAGAGATTCATGGTTTCGAGCGCGAGTTTTTCTTGATTGTCTTTGTATTTTTGTTTGAGTTCCTCAAGTTTGGGTTGAAGTTCTTGCATTTTTCGTTGAGAACGGAGTGCTCGTTGAGAAGGGAGGAGCAGAAGTGTTCGAATAAAAAGGGTCAGAAGGATGATGGCCAAGCCTAAACTGTGGCCCGGGATTTTTTCAATGAGAAAAATTAAAGTATTCAAGATCGGTTGATACATGAACGCGAGCCAAAAATGGCTTAAAAAGCCTCGTTCACCGATAATGAATTCATTGGAATAAAAGGTTTGGTCGTTCACCGCGGCTTCGATGCGGTAACGTCCAAGATCTGAAAATAGGCGATAGGTCCAATTTTTATAACTGAGGGTTGTTTTTTCTCCTGCAGCGAGGGTTAATGTCGGCATTTCTTCTTCCGGGCAAATCGTGGAATCCGAAGCCTGGACAGCGATCCATTCTCCGTTGCTGTAATGGGATACGTTTAAAGGTTCTTCTGAGCAATCTCCGATTAAAAGAGTCATCGGGGCCTCCGTGTTGTTTTGCAAAGTGATCTTAATTTCTTTTCCAATCGTGTACTCGGTTTTAGAAGTGGAGAGGCCGAGATCATTTTCCGTTAATGTGGTGTCTGTTGGGCCTTTCCCGCCCCAGCTTTGCAATAAGCTTATTCCTAAAAAGATGGCAATGATCCAGAGGAAAAGGCGGTTGTTTTTCATCGGAGAGATGGGATCAGGGATAAAAGAGCGGCTTCAATGTCTTTAAATGAAGCGGTTAGAATGGATTTTTTAGGGAGAATCACGACGTCGAATATGGGGAGTGAGGGGACACGGTCGTAATGTTTACGAAGGAGGGAATAAATTCGGCGACGAACCCGGTTGCGATCTACGGCTTGGGTGGCAATATTAGTGCTAACCAAAACGCTGAACCGATGGTGTTTTTCAACCTCGTTTCGACGGAAGCGCGCAACTAAAAGTCGGTTCATTCCAAGTTTACCACGCTTTAACAAGCCCGGGATATCGTCTTTTCTTTTGAGGTGATAAGGGCGAGCAAGCATGAGAAAGGCCTGTTAGGCCGATAAACATTTTCGACCTTTTGCACGGCGTCGAGACAAGACGTTGCGTCCGTTTTTGGTGGACATACGTGCTCGGAAGCCGTGAGTGCGTGAATGTTTGCGTTGACTGAGTTTTTTGAGCATAAAAAAGGGGACAAAAGCGGGGAGATGATAACAGTGGAAAAACGAAAAGGCAAAGGAAAAAGGTCTGCTTGCGGGAGAACGGCTTTTTTAGTATGGTAGGGCCGATTTGTTTTTCGCATTTCTTCGCTATAATTTAGCTCTTTTAATATGACTTTTCGAATCGTTAGTGACTCTTTATTGGTCGGCAAAGAGCCGATTGGGTTTACGCAAAATTATTTTTATGAATGGGATGACGGGTTGGGGGGGGCTCCGGCTCAGCTTTTTCTTAATTTCACATTGGCCTCGACCGATGTGCCCGGAGATGAGATTGGAGAATTTATTTTTGATGTGATGAAAAATTATTTTTTTCATAATTTGGAGCGTGATGCAGGGGCTCGTTTTGAGGATATGTTAAAGGAAATTAATCATGCGGTTCGCGAGAAAGAGGGAGCGCTTCAAACCAAATTTATTTCCAAGGCTCATGTGATTGTGGCTGCCATTTCCGGAGAAGCCTTGTTTTTGGCGCAACATGGGGGAGGCGAAGGGTATTTAATCCGAAAACGTTATGTGAGTAATCTTACGGATGGGCTTTCGGATCCCAAGAACGAAGAGGATCTTTTTACCAATATTGCGAGCGGAGAATTGCATACCGGAGATTTTGTTTTATTGTCGTCCACGCGATTGCTTCGTTACATTACGCAATCCGATTTGGGCCGATTGATGGCGGAAACTCCTCAATTGAAGGCTGCGTTGGATGCGATCTCGGATGCGGTTTCTCTCGATTTGATGGAACAAATGAGCGTGATGGGTATTCATGTGCAAGAAAAATTGCCCGAGAGGGTGGAGGCGGTAGGAGATGAGGGAGAAGAATGGTTGGAGACTAGGGTTGAAACAGGCTCCGGGAAAGCCGGAAAAGCGTTGAAAACGTTAGGTTTACACTTAGGTAAAGCCACGGCATCGCTCAAGTTGCATCTGGGGAAATTGATTCCGAAAAAAGAAGCGGAGAATGAAAAGGAAACGCAAATAAAGAGCGAGGAGGACGTTTCTCAAAAAGAAAGTTCTGAATCTCAATCGTTGCTTTCTCCCGTTACACGCGTTTTTAAGGAGTGGAAAGACCTTAAACGTGATCGTATTTTATTGACGTTGATTGTGGTTGTGGTGGTGCTTTTGGTGGGGACTTGGGTGGTGCGCCATCAGGGGCAGAAATATCAATACATCACGGAATTGGAGACTAAACTGGAGACCGTCGAAACCGATATCAATACCGCTAAGACGACCGGGACGTACGATAAAGAAACGGCTCAAACGCTTTTGGATGAGGCGGAAACATTGGCGTTGGAAGTGTTGAATTCCGGATATTTGAGAGCTAAAGCGAGTGAGTATTTGACGGAGATTGAGGAACAGCGTGATTATTTGGATAATGTGACTCGCATTGATACTCCTACGGTTTTCGTGGATTTTACAACTAAAAATCCTACGATGAATGCGTTGGGAATTCTTCCGTTTAATGATCATTTTTATGTGTATGAGTACAATCAATTGTATGAAGTGATTTTAGATCAAATTGAGGACCCGGTTCAAATTGATGATAAGGAAGTGGTGATTGATGCCACGTATTTCGAAGAAAATGATGCGATTTTATTTTTAACCAAAGCCGGGCGCGTGATTGAATATGCGGAGGGGCAATTTTCATTTGTGGATACTGCGGATTTGGCATGGCATACCGGGGTGGCTTTGCAGGTTTATAACAGTCGGATTTATATTTTGGATTCCGTGAATGGCCAGGTGTGGAAATATTCGCCGAGTCGTGACGGGTATGGCAATGCGGAGGGTTATATTACGGATGCCACGGACATTAAGGGGGCGGCTTCGATCGCGATTGATGGGACGATTTATGTGTTGCAAGACGATGGGTCGTTGGTCCAATTTTCCGGAGGTGAAAATACGAATTTTTTAGTGAAAAAAGGGCCGGAGGCCGATTTGTCCGGAGCCACGGTGGTGTATGCGGAATTGGATATGTCACAAGTGCTGGTGTTGGATCCTAGCACAAGTCGTATTTTGGTTTACATCAAAGATGCCCGAAGTGGCGATTTGGTCTATTCCCGTCAATATGTACTTGAAAACGCCGAAGATCTTCGCGATGTGTATTTTGATAAAGAAGCCAATCGAATTTATGTATTGGGGAAGACCAAGATTTATCAGATTGACTATTAAATTTTATCTACGGATCCCATAGTCACCGATGTGGAGGGTTGAGCCGATCGCATTTCCTTTTATATTGAGGTAAAGAGCTTGAACACGATAATGGCGTTGTGTGTTTGGTGTGTTTTTAATTTCAGTGGTGAAAATTTGGATATTTCTTGTGCCATGAGGGGATCGGGCTCGAATGGCTTGAAAAATAGCTTCTCGATAATAAGGTTCCGGGAAAGCTTTTAATAAAGAATCGTTTGTGTCGAGGATAGGGATATCTTGAATTGATATTTGGGTGATTTCTTTGGTGGGGGTGGCCTCATCATCGTCCTCCCATACGGGTTCTTCTTCGTTGAAGGATTCTCCGGGTTTTGGAATCATAAATAAGTATTGTAAATTTACAAAAGCCGTGTGATTTTTTGCGCAATGGCCAGTTCTTCATTGGTGGGGATGACCAGCATCGGAAGGCGGCTTGCTTGGGAATGAATGGGGCCGGATTTGCCTTCACTTGCGCGTTTGTTTTGGGTGGGAGAGAGGTTGAGGCCGATGTATTCGAGTTCTTTACAGATTTCTCTCCTCAAATACCATGCGTTTTCGCCAATGCCTCCGGTGAACACAATGGCGTCGAGTCCCTGGAGAGGGACGGTGTATTCGGCGATTTTTTTTGCGATTTGATGTGAGAAAAGTTCGAACGCGCGTTTTACAGTTTTGTGTTGGGGGTGTTTGGGATTGAGGTAAATTTTGGATAGAGGTCGTACGTCGGAAGAAATCCCGGTGAGGCCCAATAAGCCGGACTCGTGGTTGAGGAGATGATGGATTTTTTCAGGAGAGAGTTTGAGCGTTTTTAAAAGATAAAGCACGATGGCGGGATCGAAACTTCCGGTGCGCGTGCCCATCAAAATGCCTTCGAGGGGAGTAAATCCCATGCTGGTGTCGATGGATTTTCCGTTTTTGATTGCGGTGAGAGAAACGCCATTGCCGAGATGGCAGGTGATGATTCGACGATGCGGTTTTTTATTGGCTTTGAGCCATTTTATCGCTTTTTTGCTCACGTATTCGTGGCTGGTGCCGTGGAATCCGTATTTACGAATTTTGTGTTTGGAATAATACGAATAGGGCAAGCCGTACAAATAAGCTTTTTCGGGAAGAGTGGAATGAAAAGCGGTGTCAAAAACAGCGACGTTTTTGGTGTGAGGAATGAGCCTTAAACAGGCGCGAATGCCTTCAATATTGGCCGGATTTTGGAGTGGTGCGAGGGCTGAGATTTTTTCAAGATTTTTTAAAATTGCCGGAGTGATGAGGGTGGGCTGGCTATATTTTTCTCCTCCGTGGACCACTCGATGGCCGATGGCGCGAATGTCGCGGATGGATTGAATGGCGTCTTCTTTTTGTAAAAGAGTGAGCGCTTTTTGAAGCGCATCGGTGTGGTTTTTTGCTTGGCCTTTTGGAAGACCGATGGCGTCGATGTGGCCTTTAAATACTTGTTTCCAGTTGCGGCTTTCGATGAGTTGAAAGCGAAGGGAAGAGGAACCGGCGTTGAGAATGAGGAGAAGCATCTTCCCTATTTTAATCTCGGATTTGATAAAATACTAATTTTATTCTTTTTTAGAGAAAGAAGAAAATGCAGAAATGTGACCCTTCGTTGCGCTGAGGGTTTGATGTTCCCTGGAGAAAAATTCGTAAGGAGCGTTTTTGGCAAAAAGAAATTTGGGGAGATGTTTTTTGGCGGTGACAATGTTCATTTTCGCAAAGGTCCACAGCATTCGGAATAATTTTTTGGGTTCCGAGACGTTGGCGAATTGTTGGTTGCGCAAGGCTTCAAAA
Source organism: Candidatus Gracilibacteria bacterium (assembly GCA_041658685.1). Classification (NCBI taxonomy): domain Bacteria; phylum Candidatus Altimarinota; species Candidatus Altimarinota bacterium. Next base: position 132,149 of record JBAZZS010000003.1, read on the forward strand.
ATGGATTCGCTATTTTTTTCGGCGTGAATCATGACATGACCCATTTCGAGTTGTTCGAAAAGATGGACGTCTGCGGTGGCGATGTAGGGAAGATCGTGTGAGGAGGCGAGGCGTTCCGCTTTTTTATTAAAATCGATGGTTTTGCTGTAAAACCATGATTTTTCAATGCCATCGAACAGGTCTAAATTGGGTTCGAGTCGTTTTTGAAAACATTTGGATTTTCCCGGGTAAAAAGGGTGCGCGGCAATGGTAAAACATTCGGGATGAGCTTTTCGATATTCGCGAAGATCGGGAAGGGTTTTTAAATTTTCGGCTTCGGGCGTGGCATTGAGAATTAAAACGTGGCCATTGAGATTGAGTTCGATGCCGGGGATAAGGAGAATTCCGAGTTTCTTGGCTGCTTCTTGAATGATGCTCGGGCAAAGAACGCGGCGATGCGTGGTGATGGCCAGTACGTCAAAGTGGAGTTTGTAGGCCCGTTCAACAAGATCCATCACCGTGTAGGGGATGTAGTCATCGAGATCGCCTTGGGCGTGAAGGTGAAGCGAAGCTTTGAGCAGGGGGATTTTGGGTTAAGCGTTAGTGGAGGGGAGCATAGCATAAAAACGAGAAAATGGCTAATTAATGCCGTTTTTACTGTAGTGCGATTTGAGGTTTATCAATTCGTTGATGGCGTTTCGGTGGACGCCGGATTTGTATTTGGGGTAGTCTCTTCCGTTCCGGTGAATTCCTCGAGGCTGTTTACAGCTTCATTGATGCTGTCTGCGGCCTCTTGAATGTCATCTGCGGCTTCTTGCGCTTGGTCTGCCTTTGTCGTGAACCACGATTTGATTTCTTTTACTTTATTGACAATATTCGAACCCGCGTCTTTAAGTTCGGTGCCCACGGTCCCGATTTTTTCAGAGGCGGTACAGCCCGAAAAGAGAGATATGGTTAAAAAAGTCGCAATTAAAAAACAAGCGCTGAGGGAGGTGGATTTTTTCATGATAGGAGGGCTAAGAAGGGGAAATTAAGAGGATTTGCTGAATAGGCTGGAAAAGTCGCCGTCGAAATCTTTGAGAAAATTATGCATGTCGAGCACTTCGTCGGGTTGGACGGTGCGGATGTCGTGGGGAGTTTTTGCTTCGCCTTTTTTGGAGATTCGCTTTGCTTTAAAGAAGACGCTGAGGAGCGTTTTATTTTTACAATGATCGCAATGCGCCGCCAAAAATCCTTCATTCATGACCGTGCCGATGATGTGGATGTTGGCATCCGGAAACGGACGTTTGCAATCCTTGCATGGGATTGTTTTTTGGATTTGTTGGATGATTTGTTTGAGTTCGTTGAAATTCATGCAATAAGTGTAGCAAAAAAGAGGATTTTTTCAAGGAAAATCCATTTACGATCTAGGTAGGAACCGACGAAAGTGGAAGAATTTTTATTTTAAAATTCGTAGCGTTTGATCCAGTCGGTCGAGCGTCTTTTCTTTTCCCAGGATTTGAATCATTTCAAATGCACCGGGAGAAAATTCTTGGCCTGTGAGGGCCATGCGAAGAGGCCAGAGCACTTGGCCGTTTTTAAACCCAAGGCGTTCGATGGTTTTGACCAAGCAGGCTTTGATGGCTTCCTCAGAGGAAAAATCGGTGTGGGCATTGAGGTCGTCGCGTGCGGCTTGAAGTGCGGTTTTGGCTATGACTGCGTCGATTTTCATTTTCTCGCTTTGAAGGAGTTGGAGGTCGTAATCGATCGTGTCATTCAAAAAATAATGCAACATCGGAGCTGCGTCCGCGAGAGTTTTGATGCGCGTTTGGACGGCCTTGAGCGCGGTTTTTGCATACGGCGTTTCAAGGGTTTTTTCTCCTGTGAACCACTCGGTTTTTTCGAGCCAGGGGAGGAGGCGTTGAGCGAAATCGTCCACGGTCAATTTTCGGAGGTATTCCCCATTCATCCAATTCAAGCGCTCGACGTCAAAAATCGCACCGGATTTGTGTACGTTCTCGAGATTGAATTTTTCGATGAGCTCGTCGAGGGAGAAAATTTCCTGTGTGCTGCCTTCGCCGGGATTCCAGCCGAGAAGCGCGATGTAGTTGATCATGGCCTCTTTGAGGTAGCCTTTTGCGATGTAATCCTCCACAGCCACGTCGTTTTGGCGTTTGCTGAGCTTGGTTTTGTCCTTGTTGAGCAGGAGCGGAATGTGCGCGAATTCGGGCGGAGTCCAGCCAAACGCTTTGTAGAGATAGAGGTGTTTGGGTGTGGAAGGAAGCCATTCTTCGCCGCGGATCACGTGCGTGATGCCCATAAAATGGTCGTCGATGACATTGGCGAGATGGTAGGTTGGGAAGCCGTCGGATTTGAGTAAAACTTGGTCGTCAATGAGATTGGATTCGAATTTGAGATCTCCGCGAACCACGTCGTGAAAGCGGAGCGTTTCGTTTTCCGGAATGGCGAGGCGAATCACGTAAGGCGTTTTTTCAGCGAGAAGTTTATCGGTTTCTTCCTTGGAGCAATAGCGGCATTTTTTGTCGTACATGGGGGCGAGGTGCTTGGCTTGCTGCTCGGTGCGCATCTGGTCGAGGCGCTCGGGAGTGCAAAAACAGCGGTACGCGTGGCCTTTTTGTAAAAGTTCTTCCACGTGTTTGAGGTAAAGGGCGGTGCGTTTGGATTGAATATAGGGGCCGTTTTCGCCGATTTCTTTTTCGTTGGGGTTGGTGGGATTGGGTCCTTCGTCGTATTCCAGTCCGGCCCAATTTAGGGTTTTGAGAAGGCTTTCCACCGCGCCTTCCACATAACGGGTTTGGTCCGTGTCTTCAATTCGTAAGATGAAATTGCCCTTTTTTTGTCGGGCAAAAAGATAAGAATATAGGGCGGTGCGCAAACTTCCGATGTGAAGGAATCCGGTGGGGGATGGGGCAAAGCGGGTTTTGATCATGGTGGTGAATTGGATTAATGTAACTTTGTCATGGTGAGGAGTCACGAAGTGGCGTCTCGAACCATGAATTTAAGAAAAAGTTTGGCGTTGAAGCCACCCTTCGAGAGCATCAGGGTGACAGTGGGAGGATATCAGAATTATATGAATTTTTAAATAAGGGAAAAATGCGGAGGGAGGACACTCGTTTCACTTGTGTCTGTTTGACAGACTCTTTTTTCTGGGTGTAGCTTGGTGGTGATTTTATTTTTTAAAATCTTGAATTATGGCTATGGATAGACCCAAGGGAGGACTTTTTGAAAAGGCTTTTAGGGTGGCACGAAACGTTGTGCCTTTTTTGGCGCTGACTGCCTGTGATCAGAAAGTTTGTGAAGGACCGTTGAGTTCGCTTTCGGTTGATAGATGTAATGCCGTTGTGGTGAGTAAAATAGAGGATTGTATGGGTGGTTTTTTTACGAGTGGGAATGGGAGTGGTACTGTTGATGGATGTTTACACGAGGTCCGAGAAGATCTTCAGGAACAAGCTGATGATCTTGAGCAAGACTGTATAGATGCAGGGAAAACAGGGGATGAAGCTGTCCAGTGCCGGGATGCTATTATGACATGTCTTTATGGGACGCCGGGGAAGTCACCGCGAGTGAAAGATTGTGTAAACCAAGTTATCCTACCGTCTGTGGATGGTACTTCTAGATGAAGGCTCCCTCTACGATAGGTGTTAGCTATTATTAAAATGCTGGATAGGAATACTTCGCGTGAGAAAAAATGCTAGTTTCCCTTCGCTGCGCTGAGAGAGAATGCGGTTGATAGGACACTTCGCTCGCCTGCTGCTCGCTTCGTGTCTGTTGCTCTTTTGTCCCTTTTTTTGTATATTAAATCGGAGTTTAGGTCTTTTCTTTTTATCTTTTTCGCATGCCGTTACGCAAATCGAGGCGCCCTATTGCTCGGCGTCGTTCCTCAAAATCCACGCTTCAGCTCAAGGTTGAAACTCATGTGATGCGTGAGATTTGGGCGGTCACGGATATGGCGCTGTGTATTTTGACGGTTTTGAGTATTCAAGGACGTTTGGGCGTGGTTGGCCATTTGTGGAATAGTTTTTTGACCCCGATTTTTGGATGGGGGCTGTATGCGGTGCCTGTGTTTTTGGGTGGGATTTCGCTCGCGCTTTTTTTTGCACGACAGATTCGATTCGACGCGACGCGTATTTTTGGATTGATTTTGCTTTCGATTTCCGTGCTGGGGACGTTGCATCTTGCGGTGCCTGAGGATCAGATTTATGAAGTGGCTCGCGCCGGGCAATACGGCGGGTATATCGGATTTGTTTCGAGTTTTATTTCGCGACAGATTTTAGGAGTGACCGGGTCGTATGTCGTATTTTTGGCGTTGTTTTTGATTTCGGTTTTATTGACGTTTTCGGTTTCAATTCGAGATGTTTTGAGTTTGGTTGAATTTAAAATTCCGGCCTGGTTTAGCCAAAAACCGGAGATTAAAAAACGGCCGATTGTGACCGGGGAAGAGCCGGAGGAGTTTGATGACGAGGACGAAGACGATGAAGAAATGGTAATTCACACGTTGCCCACGACTTCGGAGGAGGAGATGTTGAATGTGCGGCCTGTGGATCCGAATACCGAGGATGAAGATATGGATGTGGACGTGGATTTGAAGGAGGAAGAAGGAGAGAAAATTCCGGTGGAAAAAATTGCGCAAGCGTTGGATGAGGCTGAAGCCGGAGCTGAGAAAAAAGAAGAAAAACCGTGGGTTTTTCCGCCCTTGGATTTATTGAGTGAACGCGCACCGGACGTGGCTCATGATCCTGAAATTTTACGAGAAAAAGCCGAGGTGATTCGTAATAAATTGGCGCAGTTTGGGATTCAAGTTCGGATGAATGATGTGCATGTGGGGCCTACGGTGATTCAGTTCACGTTAAAGCCGCATGAAGGCGTGAAATTGTCGAAAATCACAGGATTGAAAAACGATTTGGCTTTGGCGTTGTCTGCGAATGCGATTCGTATTGAAGCTCCGATTCCGGGCAAGCCGCTCGTGGGCATCGAAGTGCCGAATGACACGCGTGCGATTGTGCGTCTCCGCGAATTACTGGAAGATGAAACGTACGCGAAATTGCAGGCTAAAACCAAGTCCAAATTGATCATTCCGTTTGGTCGGGATGTGTCCGGTACGCCGATTGTGGGGAATTTAAGCACTATGCCGCATATGCTCGTGGCCGGGTCCACGGGTTCCGGGAAATCCGTGTTCACGAATGCGATTTTACTTTCCTTTTTATACAACAATTCGCCGCGCGATTTACGGTTGATTTTGATTGATCCCAAGCAAGTGGAATTGTCCACTTACAATGGGATTCCTCATCTGTTAACGCCGGTGATCACCGAACCGGAACGGGCTGCGATTGCGCTCCGATGGGTGGTGGCGGAAATGACGCGACGTTACACGGTTTACGCGGATTCCGGGCATCGCAATATTGATGAATACAATGGCGATCCCAATACGCCGCAGCACATGCCTAAGATCGTGGTGGTGATTGATGAGTTGGCGGATTTGATGATGGTGGCGGGGAAGGAAGTCGAGGCTTCGATTTGTCGCATTGCGCAGCTCGCTCGTGCCGTTGGAATTCATTTGATTGTGGCCACACAACGTCCGTCCGTGGATGTCATTACCGGGCTTATTAAAGCCAATATCCCGTCTCGTGTGGCGTTTACGGTGGCCTCGTCCATCGATTCGCGAACTATTTTGGATGGAGGCGGGGCCGAGGATTTATTGGGAAATGGAGACATGTTGTTTTTATCCGGAACTACAGGAAAATTTATTCGCGTGCAGGGGGTGTATGTTTCGTCTCAAGAAATTCAAAAAGTGACCAATAATGTGAAGCTCACGCTGCAAGGTGATGAGCCGACTTATAATGAAGAAGTCACGGCGAAAAAAACGGCTTCGCTTCATGTGCAAGGAGTCCCGGCTTCTCAAATGGGAGATGATGACGATGATGAGCTTTACGACCAGGCTTTGGCGATTGTGAAACGTTCGCAAAAAGCGTCGGCCACCATGCTTCAACGGTATTTAAAAGTGGGTTATTCCCGTGCGGCGCGGCTCATTGATATGCTGGAACGAAATGGAGTTGTGAGCCCCGGCGATGGCGCTAAGCCAAGAACGGTTTTGGTGGGACGAGGAGACGTGGTGGCGGATATGGAAATGCAAGATGCCGGAGGAGAGTTTGATGAGGGGGAGTATTAACAGACACGAACGAAGGGAGTGTCCTATTCCCCGCATTTTGTATTATAAAGCCAAGCGGTCAGGAAGAATTTTTGTTCACATGGGAGTCGGACACTCGGATCATGATTCTCGTGTCCTCTTCCTTAAAAATATTCACAAAAATTTTCCTATCCCTCTTGCCTGAAAATTTCTGCCCTCATTATAAGCAATTTTATTGCCCACAGCATTTTTTATACTTTTTCCCACTGCCGCAGGGGCAAGGATCATTTCTGCCGGTTTGATTGGCGGTGCGAGCGCCTCCGCCGATGATTTTGTTGGGGCCTTTGTTGGGAATGCCTTGGGGTGTGTCGTCGGCACGAATCACGGTTACGGTATCGGTTTGAGAAATGGTTTTATTGGTGGGGGCTACGAATCCGGTTTTTAAATAGGAGGGTTTGGCTCCGGCCTTGAGTGTTTCGTCGTGAAGCGCGCTTTCGATTTGGCTTTGGTTGGTGCGAAGGGTTCCGGCAATGGGGGCGGCTCCGAGTTTTGCGGCTTGGTCTTCGGCGGCGCGGACTTTGATTTTAAACAATGTGTTCACGGTTTGGCGTTGAATGGTTTGGGTTAATTCGGTGAACATTTGAAACGCTTCTTGTTTGTATTCAATCAACGGATCGCGTTGGCCGTATCCGCGTAAAGCCACACGTTCGCGTAAGCGAGACATTTCATCGATGTGTTCCATCCATAGTGTGTCGATGACACGCAAGGTCACGGCGCGTTCGATTTGGCGCATGAGATCGGGAGAGGGGAGTGATTCTTCTTTTTCTTTGTAACGTTCAAGTAAAAACGTTTTGGCGAGGCCCACCAATTCATCGGATTTTTTGTGTTTTTTGAGTTCTTCTTCGTCGATTTCCCCTTCGATATCTCGGGTTAAGGTGTTCAAGGTTTCTGCGATTTCTTTGTAATCCCAGCCCCCGACCATATCCGGATTGGAATGGCGCATTACAATGACGTTGGCTTCTTCTTCAATGGTGTGTTCGGTTTCTTTTTGAAAGTCGTTTTGTTCGAGCAAGGCATGGCGTTTTCGATAAATGATTTCGCGATGTTTATTCATCACATCGTCGTATTCGACCAGGTGTTTGCGAATATCAAAGTTGCGGCCTTCGATTTTTTTCTGTGCGCCTTCAATGGATTTGGAAATGAATGAATTTTCAATCGGCATGTCGTCCGGAATCCCGAGGCGTTCCATAATGCCTCTCACGCGATCGGATCCGAACAAGCGCATGAGATCGTCTTCAAGGGAAATGAAGAATTGGCTGGCTCCGGGGTCTCCCTGACGACCGGAGCGACCGCGAAGCTGGTTGTCGATGCGGCGACTTTCGTGGCGTTCGGTGCCGAGGACAAAGAGCCCTCCCGCTGCAGTCACGTTTTCGCCGAGTTTGATGTCGGTTCCGCGTCCTGCCATGTTGGTGGCAATGGTGACCGCGCCGTATTGTCCGGCGTTCATGATGATTTCGGCTTCCCGTTCATGATGTTTGGCATTCAAAACATTGTGTTTGACGCCTTGCATGGTGAGCATGGAGGAGAGAAGTTCGGATTTTTCGATGGAAATCGTGCCGATGAGCACAGGCTGTCCTTTTTCGTGTAATTCTTTTACTTTTTTCGCAATCGCGATGTATTTGCCTTGGGCGTTTTTGTAAATCGTGTCGCGTTGGTCTTTGCGTGTTACGGGTTGGTGGGTGGGGATCACCATGGTTTCGAGTTTGTAAATGGTGGCGAATTCTTCGGCTTCGGTGAGCGCGGTTCCGGTCATGCCCGCGAGTTTTTCGTAAATGCGGAAATAGTTTTGGAACGTGATGGTGGCCAAGGTTTTGCTTTCGCGTTTGATTTCCACTTTTTCTTTGGCCTCAATGGCTTGGTGCAGCCCGGCGGAATAGCGGCGGCCTTCCATCATGCGCCCCGTGAATTCGTCGACAATGAGAATTTCTCCGTTTTTGACCACGTAATCGATGTCTTTTTTGTAAACGGTTTTGGCGCGCAAGGCTTGCTCGATGTGATGCACTTCCTGAAATCCGGCGTCGGTGTAAATATTTTCTACGCCCATGAGTTTTTCCATGTGCGCAATGCCGGCTTCGGTGAGGAGTGCGGTTTTGGCTTCTTCATCAATGTTGTAGTCGACTTTTTCCTCGAGTTGGCCCACGAGGTTGGAGTATTTCATGTATTTGTCCGTGGATTCTTCGGCCGGTGCGGAAATGATAAGCGGGGTGCGGGCTTCGTCGATCAAGATCGAGTCGACTTCATCCACGATGGCGTAATGGAGTGGGCGCTGAACGCGGTGTTCGGCGCGGCCGGCCATGTTGTCGCGGAGGTAGTCAAATCCAAATTCATTGTTGGTTCCGTAGGTGATGTCGGCATTGTACGCGGCCTTTTTTTCTTCGCGATTTTGATTGTGAATGATCACTCCCACGCTGAGTCCGAGGAGATTGAAAATTCCCCCCATCCATTCCGCGTCGCGGCGGGCGAGGTATTCGTTGACCGTCACAAGGTGAACGCCTTTTTGAGTGAGCGCGTTAAGGTAAAGCGGCAAAACACAAACGAGGGTTTTTCCTTCCCCGGTTTTCATTTCTGCGATTTTTCCGGAGTGGAGAATGAGGCCTCCCAACAACTGAACGTCGTAGGGCACCATGTCCCAAACGGCGTCATGCCCGCGCACATCCCATTTTTTTCCGCACGCACAGCGGCATGCGAATTTGACGAGAGCAAAGGCTTCGGGCACGAGTCCTTCGAGGTCGGTTTCGTTGTCTGCCAGGCGTTTTTTGAATTCTTCGGTTTTCTTGGGGATGTCTTCTTCTTTGAGCGTTTTCTGGTACTCTTCTTCGATTTTATTGATGTGTTCGACCGTGGGGCCGAGGCGATTCAGCTCTTTTTCATTGGGATCGCCGAGGATGGCGTTGATGAGGCGGACGAGCATGAGAAGAAATTAAATTTTTTGAATTCGTAAGCGGAGTTTAGCAGATTTTAAAGAAAAGAATGGGAATTAAGATAATGGAAAGCCTTGACATATTATTATTATTATTATTATTAGAGAATTCAGCCGTTCCCTTTAAAAAATATTTTATGTCTTTAAATGGCGAAGAGAGAGATATTGGAAAACTCGATGAAATTCGTCCAGATCCAAACGGGCAAGAAATAGGTAGAATGGATGTTCTTGTTGGGACTCCGGGATTAGATTCGGAGAGCGGAAACCTCGGTATTCCTAAAAAAATAATTATAACTGCGGCAATGGTTAAAAATTGGAGGGAACGCGGAGACATATATTAATTTTCTCCATAGACCTGATTATGTGTGCCGACATCCAACATCAGCACTACCGTGTATTTTTCATGTTCTTCAAAAATAACTCGGACATCACTCGTCACTGAAAAAGATTTTTTGCCTTGCAGGGAGCCTTTGAGCGGATGGTTTTTGAGGACGGGATCAAAAGGATTGGTCATGAATATTAAAAGAGTCGCATCCACTTTTTGCTTCAGCTTAAGATTAAGTTTGCGGTAACGTTTATCAAATGTTTTGTGAAATAAAATTTTCATTTCATGGAATCAAGATGCGCTCTTAATGCTTTTTTTGTTTTAAACGGACCCCTCACGTTTATGCCTCTTTTGGCCTCATCGGAAGCTATTAAAATTTCTTGTTCCTCTTGAAGCGTTAAGCCATTTTCAGTTATTAAACGAAAAGGGATGGCTTGAGTGATTACAATTTGATGCAAATACATTGTGATGGCGGTGCTCATATCAATTCCCATTTCATCCAGCACTTTTATCGCAGCTTTTTTAGTGTTGTCTTTGATGCGTACGTGAATATTGGACATTTTAAAATTAAATTTATGAAATTTAAAGCTATAAAAAGGATAGCATGAGTGTGTTGCAGTTGTCAACACAATGGGTTAATCCGCCCCCTTTCCACTCAGCACCACAAAAATGGTTCGAACCAGGATTTTGAGGTCGAGAAGCATGGACCAGTGTTCAATGTAGTAGCTATCGAGTTCGACTTCTTTTTCAAAATCGAGATCACTGCGGCCGTTGATTTGCGCCAGGCCGGTGATGCCGGGTTTGATGGTGAGGACAAAACGCTGATGTTTTTCATAGTGCGCCACCTCTTCCGGGAGGTGCGGGCGCGGGCCCACCAGGCTGAGATCGCCGATCAGGACGCTCCACAATTGGGGTAATTCATCGAGGCTCCATCGTCTTAAAAAGCGGCCAAATCGTGTGACGCGAGGATCGTTTTTAATTTTAAGCAGAGGGGAATTTTTTCGAATGTTTTTTTCAGCCAAATCCGTGTAGCGCAGACTGTCGGTTTTGTGCTTCATGGTGCGGAATTTGTAGAAGGGGATGAGTTGGCCCTGATACCCCACGCGTTGCACCGGATCCCCGTTGTCTTTTCGCGTGAAAAGAATCGGGCCGCGGCTGTCGAGTTTGATGCCGAGCGCCACCAGCAGTAAGGGGGGAGAGAGGAGTATGAGAAAAAATCCGGCGGCCATGCTGTCGAAAATGCGTTTAAAAACGCGTCCCCATCCATCGAGAGGCGTGGCTTTGAGAGAAATCATGGGCAATCCATCGATGTTGAACACGTCGATTTGCGTGGAGTGCATTTGTAAAATATCCGGTACAAAATGGTATTGGAGGTGATTTTCACGACAAAACTTGATGATGCCTTCGGCTTCGGTTTCGGAAAGGTCGGAAGCGGTTTGAATGATTTCTTCGATGTGGTATTTTTTAACGATTTCTTCGAGATTTTTAAAGGAGCCGAGCACGCGCAAGGTTGTTTTTGCGGAAGTGGTTCCTTTTAATGTGAGCAATCCGACAATGTGATGAATGGGGTTTTGTTTGAGTTTTTTGGAAATTTTTTGCGTGAGAATGTTGTCGCCGATCATGAGAATTCGTCGTCGGCCTATTCCAAATCGGGCGAAGGTGTGTTGAAGAATGCGGATTCCGATGCGTCCCAAGCTGAGTGCCACGATGGTGAGAATCCAGATGTAGCCGAGAACCAAACGAGAGAAAAAGAATTGGCGCGTGATGAAGTAATATCCGATGATGAGCATGATCCAAGCGGATACGAGAAAGATCAATTTAAAAATTTCACTACCGAGGCGGTTTGTTTTTCGGAGCGAATACATTTTGTTGAGCGCGAGTACGAGTACGAGCGCGAGGATGGTCCAGCCCGCCAATGTTAAAAAATCGGGAAGCGAAGGGAAGCTGAGCGTGTCGATGGGTTGAAAATGGATACCCGGGATCAGGTCGGTGTAATGGCGAAGTCGATACGCGGCCATGAACGCTAAAAAGGCCATTCCCGCGTCCAAGGGAATTTTTGCAAGACCGAAGAGCATTTCGGATTTCTTCATGAGTTCATTTTAGGAGTTATTCGGGCGGGAGGGAAGGAATTTTTAATATTAAAAATTCACCGAAGTTTTTGCTCCAGTGAGTTTTTAAGAAGAAAATCATCATAAGCCGAGTTTTGTCCGCGGGTCCTAAAGGAGCGGCGGTGTGATCATCTCTCTAGGGCCGTTGTTGCCAACGGTCTCGTGCGGTGAAAGGTTTGGAGAGTGGCCTCGCCCTGAATCCCAAACCTCCAGTTCACCTTGCAGCAGAAAGGGTTTACCCCTCCATCGGTCACCCGACAGAGTCCCTTGCGGGCGTTTCACTCTCCGCCGAAGCGGAGCTACGTCTCTGTGGCACTTTCCCTATATCTCGGTTTTCACCGGGACACGGTCGCTGTTAGCGATTTTCATGGGCCAAGCTGCTCGGACTTTCCTCTCCATTTAAGGAGCGATCACTCCGATTTTCTTCGAGCGGAGTATAGGGAAAATGATTAAGAAAAACAAGTGGGAGAGGAAAATTTTTATGAGCATTTTTAAGGAAGAAATGCCGAGAATCATGATCCGAGGCATTTCGCTCCCATGCGAATAAAAATTCTTCCTGACCACTTGTTTTGAAGTGTTTTTTAGGAATTTCTACTTTTCCTCCTTCAATCTCTGGTATTCCTTTTGAAAAAACAACGCGGTTTCGAGGCAATCTTTGGCTTTTTGATTTTCGGGATCAATGGTTAAGGCGCGTTGGAGAAGACTGACGGTGTTGTTGAATTCGCGATCGTTCAAGTAGCACACGGCAAGGTCGCACATGATCAAACAATCTTGAGGAGACATGGTTAGGGCGCGTTCCAAGACAATGAGTCCTTTTTTGCGTTGACCGAAATGAAAATAAGACCAGCCCAAACAACGGAGAATTTCCGGGTGGTTGGGTTGAAGTTCATCGGCTTTCTCTAAAAGTTGAACCGAAGTTTTCCAATTCCCAAGTGCGGAATGTGCAAACCCCAATAAATAATTGGCATTGGCGCTATTCGGATCGATTTGAATCGCACGTTCCAGGGCTTTTTTTGCTTTTCCGTATTCTCGTATACTTAAAAAGTTATCTCCGATCTCTTCAAACGCTTCCAAACAGTCCAGATCATAATTGAGAATTTTTTCACAAATATGAATGGCCTCTTCATGGTGTCCTTCGAGTTTTTGACGTTCCACTTCGACGAGCAAGGCTTGGTAGTCCATGAGATTTTGTTTTTATTTTTGAGTTGTTTTTGTGTATCTCCTTATTGTATCAAATTTTCTTTCGAGAATCAATGCGCTTAACTCCGAATACGCAAAAGTACACCCGGCGCTTTTTTAAGCCGTAAACGTTGTTTTTTGGTTTTTTATCTCAAGTTTTTTGTCAGGTTTTGTAAATAGGTTTTGAGCTCCGGGCCGAGGTCGTCGCGTTTGAGTGCAAAGTTGAGCGTGGCTTGAATCAATCCGAGTTTGGTGCCGCAATCGTAGCGTTTTCCTTCAATTTCATACCCGTAAATTGACTCTTTCCCAAGCAATCGTCGGAACCCGTCGATGAGGCGAATTTCTCCGTCTTTGGTGCCGGATTCGGCTTTTTCAAGCTCTCGGAGTAAGGCCGGAGTGCAAATGTATTTTCCAATGATTCCCAGGTCGGAAGGCGCGTTTTCAGGCTTTGGTTTTTCTACGAGACCTTCAATTTCCACAAGACGACCATGGATTGATTTTGCCTTCACCATGCCATATTGGTCACTTTGTTTTCGATCAATTTTTTCGAGCCCGATCACAGAGGCGCGTTTTTCATTGTAAACATCGATGAGTTGTTTGAGCGCCGGAACCGAGCCGTCCACCACATCGTCTCCGAACAACACGGCAAACGGTTCGTCGTGCAGTAGTTCTTTGGCGCATAGGATTGCGTGGCCATCGCCTTTGGGCGAGGGTTGGCGCACGTATACAAATTTGGCTAAGTTGGAAAGGGCGCGGACTTGTTTTAATAGGTTGTGTTTTCCTTTTTCTACGAGATTGTATTCGAGCTCGAACGAGTCGTCGAAATGGTCTTCGATGGCGCGTTTGCCACGACCGGTGATGATGATGATTTCTTCAATGCCTGCGGCCACGGCTTCCTCCACCAAATATTGAATAACCGGCTTGTCCACAATGGGGAGCATTTCTTTGGGTTGCGCTTTGGTGACCGGGAGAAATCGCGTTCCAAAACCCGCGGCAGGGAAAACGGCCTTTTTGATGGGGGATTGTGGCATAATTATTCTTCGCGAATTTGAATGAGTCTTGTGCGGACGCGTTCGGTTCTTGGGATGCGAATGGTGAGAATGTTGTGTTTGAATCGCGCTTCGGCTTTGCTTGAGTCCACGGAACCGGGGAGCAGGACGGATCGGGAGAATTTTCCCCAAAAACATTCCTTCATATAAGGATCGTTGGTTTTGATGGATTCTTTGTTGGGGATTTCACGAAAGCCTTTGATCGTGATCACATCGTCCGTGATGTTGATGTTGATGTCGCTCGGGGGCGTGCCTGCCACCGGAGCGATGATGATCATTTCGGTTGGGGTTTGGTACACGTCTACGGAAAGTTGGCCTTCTTCTTCGTCGTGCGTTTGAGTTTGAGAGCCTTGAGCTTTTGTACCTGTGTTCGGAGTTTCGGATGGGGAAATCGAAGGAGTGAAAGGCGCGGGTCGCATCAAGGGCTCACTCAATTCGTGCTCGTGGCGCGAAAGAGATTTGAGCTTGGCTTTGGTGATTTTTCCGATTCCGATGGGTTTCATACGGATAAGTTAAAACAAGAATGGAAAAAGGTAAAGGGGAGAAAATTTTTCTATTCATTCTTTTCTTTTTCCTCTTTTAGGGCTTTGAGCTCGGATTTTTTGAGGGTCGTGGGGGGAAAGAAAGCCAAGAAATCTTTTTGTGAAAGTGTTTCTTTCTCGATCAGGGCTTCGGCGATTTTGTGGAGAAAATCTTTGTGGTTGGCGAGGATTTTTTTGGCGTTTTCGTAAGCGGTTTTGACGATTTTTTCCACTTCGGAATCGATTTCAGCGGCCATTTTTTCCGAGAAATTGCGTACACGGCCAAAGTCGCGGCCTAAGAAAACTTCCTGATTGGATTCGCCATAAATGATGGGCCCGAGGGTGCTCATGCCGTATTCGGTGACCATTTTTCGGGCAATGCGAGAAGCGCGTTCGAGGTCATTGGAAGCGCCGGTGGTCATTTCGCCAAAGATCAATTCTTCGGCCACATAACCTCCAAGGAGTGACGCGAGTTCATCAAAGAATTTGCTGCGACTGCTCAAGTGTTTGTCTTCATTCGGGAGGAACCACGTGGCGCCCAGAGACATGCCGCGCGATACAATAGAGATTTTATGTACGGGATCGCATTTGGGTGAAAAATGTCCGGCCAAGGCATGGCCGACTTCGTGGTACGCGGTGATCTTTTTTTCTTCGACGGACATGGCGCGCGATTTGCGTTCCGGGCCCATGACGATTTTTTCCACAGAGAGTTCGATGTCTCTGACATTCACGGTTTTTTGATTCTTTTTGGCGGCTCGAATCGTGGCTTCATTGAGAAGGTTTTCAAGATCAGCTCCGGAGAATCCCGGGGTTTGTTGGGCGATTTTTTTGAGGTCCACACGAGTGAGAGGTTTGTTGCGGGCGTGCACTTCCAAAATGGCTTCGCGTGCCTTTAAATCCGGACGATCCACGACCACGCGTCGGTCAAAACGGCCGGGGCGGAGGAGGGCGGGATCGAGCACATCGGGACGATTGGTGGCTGCCATGACAATGACATTTGAGCCTTGTTCAAAGCCATCCATTTCCGTGAGAATTTGATTGAGGGTTTGTTCGCGTTCATCGTGTCCGCCACCCATGCCGGCGCCGCGTTGGCGACCTACGGCATCGATTTCATCAATAAAAACAATACAAGGCGCATTGCGTTTGGCGCGCTTGAATAAATCTCGGACGCGTGAGGCGCCCACCCCTACAAACATTTCCACGAATTCGGAACCGGAAATATTAAAGAAAGGCACATCGGCTTCGCCGGCCACGGCTCGGGCGAGAAGGGTTTTTCCGCAGCCCGGAGGTCCGATTAAGATCACGCCTTTTGGGATTTTGGCACCCATGGTTGTGTATTTTTTTGGATTTTTTAAGAAATCCACAATTTCTTCGAGTTCATTTTTGGCTTCCTCGGCGCCAGCCACATCACTGAATTTATTTTTTTTCTTTTGTTCTTCATTGAGACGCGCACGGCTTTTTCCAAACGCCATGGCCTGATTGTTGGAGGCTTGCGCTTGGCGCATCATGAATACAAAAAACCCGATGAAAATCGCGAAAGGGATGAGGCTGATGAGCAGGTCTTTCCAGAAATTTGATTTTTGCGTGTCGATCACGTCGACTTGAATGGTTTCCAATAAGGTTGGGTCCACGTCTTTTAGAATATCCGAGAGCGTGGCTGAGGATTCTTTGACGGTAAAAAACTCGTACGTATCGGCTTCGTCGGTGAGGGAATAAAGAATACGATTGCTGTTGACCTCAATTTTTTTGACTTCGCCTTTTTCAACACTTTCAGTAAAAGTGCTGAGTGGGGTTTCTTCGGTGACCGAGGTGCCGGAGTTGAAGAAAAAATAAAGACACGTCACAAAGAGCGTGACGAGAAGAAGGTATAGGAAAGGGTTTTGTGGCTTTCCCATTGGTTTTTTTGCGGATTTTGGAGGGAGTTCATCTTGCATAGCGAAAGTGATTTTACGATAAAAATAGGGGAAACGCCATAGAAATCATTTATTTTTTTTAAATTTTTCGTCCAGTCGCGTGCCCACGGCAATGATGACATCGTCTTGAGTGGTGTACACGGGGATGGTGTGGCGTTTTTCGCGCGGGATTTTGAGGTCTGTGAAAAAATCTTGGAGTTTTTTGGTGCCTTTCATTCCCGAGGGTTGGAAGCGGTCCCCGGGTTTGGCGGCGCGGATTTTGATGAGGCCGTTGGGGATGAGGGAAAAGTTGAGATCGAGAAGGGAGTGTTTGTCATGGTGAGGCTCTCGAACCATGACTTTAGAAATGGGCTTGTTTTTGAATGTGTGGTTCGACAAGCTCACCACGACATTAGCTTTTATTCGTTCATGTTTTAAGATTTTAAAGTGAACCCAATGGTACGCGGTTTTGACATTTATCTGAGGCCCGAATTTTTTCATTTTTCCGGTGTGATCGTTTTGAATGAGTTTTTCGATTTCAAGGATGAGCGTGCGGGAGAGGTTGTAGGTGCTTTTGTAAAAATAGCCGTATAAATATTGGAGGAGGAAATGACGTTTTTCTTGAGGAAGTTTGAGGAAAGATTTGGTGGAAAAAGAGAATGCGTTTGCGTTTTTTTTGAGCCAGTTTTTTGTTTCTTTTTTAAGCGTTTTATATTCTTGTAACGCCTGGCGACGTTCAATTTGAAAATCTTTAAAAAGATTTGGATTTTTTTTGAGTAATTTTGGAAGGGTGACGAGCCTCATTCGGTTTCGCGTAAATTCAAGGCTCTGATTGGAGGAGTCGATGCGATAAGGAATTTTTTCATGAGCGAGAGAAGAGAGAATCGTGAGTTTGCGTGTATTAAGGAGCGGGCGATGAAGAAATCCGTTTCGAGATTGTATGCCGATGAGACCTTTGAGTCCGCAACCGCGCGCTTTATTAAGGAGCACGGTTTCGAGATTGTCGTCGAGGGTGTGGGCCGTGAAGATGGCTTGAGCGTTGTGTTTTTGGCGAACACGTTCAAGAAATTCATAACGAAGAATTCGGCCGGCTTCTTCCAGAGATTTTTTGTGAATTTTGGCCCATTTTTTAACATTTGCGGATTCGGTTTCGAATGTCAGGTGATGTTGTTGTGCAAGTTTTTTTACAAATATTTCATCCGCGTCGCTTTCTTTGTCGCGCAATTGGTGATTGAAGTGGGCAAGAATGGGGCGTTGGCCTTTTTTAAGGAGTCTATATAAAAGGTAGACAGAGTCGGGGCCGCCGGAGATGGCTAAAACAACTGTCATGAAAAAAGTGTAAGTTAAATTTTCCCAATCCTTTCCCATTGATCATCCTCGGCCAGGAGATTTTTAATGGTTTTTCCGCACGTTTCACAACGATGAATTACGTCCATGCCGAGCCAGCCCTTGCGATTTCCTTTTTCGAGGCGCAGCGGTTTCATGAGGCCTTGGCACTCGCTCAAACGATCGCCGGGCACGTCGCGATCCACGTGAAGGGAATACATGCAAAACGGGCAGTGGTTGCGGTAACTGCGGCCCAGCGGAGAGACCAGAGCTCCGCATTTTTTGCAGGTAAAGCCTTCGTTTTTGGCAATGAAATGTTTTCGGGGAGGAGAAATGGGTTTTTTCATAAATTCAGTATAGCTCTTTATAAGGTTGGCGCGAATGGGCGCGAGTTGACTTATCTTCGAAAATGAGATACAATATACAGAAAACTCAAACAAACTTTAACCCCCTTATCTATGTCGGAAGAACGTTCCGCACTTCCTGGAAGCTCCCTTAAACTCAGCCATCTTGTGGCCGGAGTGGTGGTGCTTTTTGTTTTGCTTCTCACGGGTTGGTCCGCCTTTCAACGCTATTCGGTCCAACGTTCTATTGATGATGTGAATGCGCAGATCAGCGAAACCAATACCGCGTTGGATGAAATGCGCGCTAAACAGGTGGAATCCATCATTGTGGCGGCTCAAACCGTGGATCAAGTCCAGGCCTCAGCTATCCTATGGTCTTCCGTGATCACACGATTGCTTGAAATCACGCCAGTGGATATTTTTTACCGTTCGTATTCCGCTTCCAGCGAAGGGGAAATGACGGTGAGTGTGCTGGCGACGTCTTATGAATCTGCGGCTGAGCTCATTTCAATTCTTGAAGGCGAACCGACCTTTTCCAATCCGTTCGTCGCCTCTTTGACTCAGGGATCTACGGATTCCGGGACAGGAGTTGTTAGTTTTGGAGTAACCTTTAACGTTCAATAATATGTCTAAAAAATCTTCTCCTCAACTTGTTACTGCCGGACTTCTTGTGATCGCGGTTTTGGTCGCGGCCCTTATTTGGAAGCCCATGCGCGCTGACGTCACTGCTCTTTCCGCAGACTTAACCGCTCAACAAACCGAATTGGCCACTTCGCAGGCCGAGTTGGCGTCTCTTACCGGATTGGAATCAAAAATTCCTACAGCCGAAGTGGAACGTGAAAAATTACTCACTTTGGTTCCGGAAGGACTCAACGAAGATGCGTTGGTGAAGCAATTGTCTGCGATTGCCAAAACGGTTGGCGTGTCTTTGACCTCGATGTCTTTTTCACTTCAAAATGCGCAAACCGATGGAGCGAATACGGTTACGATTTCCGCTAATTTTATAGGTTATTACAATAGTTTGATTTCGTTGTTGCAGGCTTTGGAAAACAGTTCACGTCTTTTTAAGGTTTCTTCGGTTGGGGTTCAACTTGGAGAGGTGACTGAAGCCGGTTACCTTATGACATTTAATGTTTCTTTGGAAGCCTATTATCAATAATTTCTAATCCTTAAGTTGTATGAGTGAATTTTCCATTGATGAAGCTCTTTCCTCTTTGGGGGAAGTGAAAAATGCTCAAAATGAAGTCGTGATTTACGGCGTGACGGATCGATCCAAGGAATCCTTGATGGTGCGGTTGAACGATTTTTTTATAGATCGACAAAAAGTACCCCTTAAAGAAAAAGCATACTTTTTCCATTTGCTTTCTGTGATGTTGGATGCCGGGATTCCGATGTTGAATTCCTTGAAAATTCTTTCCACTAAAACCACGAATGAACGGTTTAAACGCGTGATTGCGACGATGGCGCATCATGTCGAACGCGGACATCCTCTTTCCGAGGTGATGGCTAAATTTCCGATGGTTTTTGACGATACCGAGCTTGGTGTGGTCAAATCCGGAGAAGCGATTGGGCGTGTGGATCAAATGTTGGCACGGCTTTCCAAACAAGTGGAGAGCGCGTATGAAGTTCGTTTGAAAGTTCGAGGGGCGTTGACCTACCCCGCGGTGGTTATGGTTGTGTTGGTGGTTGCCACTTTGGTGGTGATGACCTTAGTGGTGCCTCGGTTGCAAGATTTTTTCGTTGAAAGCAATGTCAAATTGCCGTTGCTGACCCGAGTGGTGATTGATTTTAGTACTTTCTTTATTAGTTATTTTTGGGCTATTGCGATTGGAGTTTTTCTTTTGGGAGTATTGGGAAGTGTTTATGCCAATACCGAATCCGGTCGATTGAAAGTGGATTATTGGATTTTAAAAATTCCATTTGTGGGAGATCTGATTCAGAAATCATTGATTGCTAAGTTTGTTCGTATGTTGGGGGTTTTGTCTTCGTCCGGGTTGCCGATCAATAAGGCGCTTTCGATTTTGGGTGACTCCATGGGCAATACGCTTTATGAATGGAAAGTGAAAGAAGTGGTGGCCGCGGTGGAGCACGGAGAAAAAATTTCCGAGACTTTGGCGACCACGCCATTTTTATTTCCGGAAACCGTGACAGCCATGCTTTCCATTGGAGAAAATTCTGCGACCCTCGATCAGGCGGCCTCTAAATTGGCGGATCATTATGAACGAGAAATTGAACATTCGATTAAAAATATGACTACGATTTTGGAACCGCTCGTGATTGTGCTTGTTGGAGGAGCGGTGGCGGTTTTGGCGCTTGCGATTTTGGGCCCGGTGTTCTCTCTCAGTGAACTTGTTTAGGATGTTTTAAGATTGATTTTATGAATTTAAATTTTTTTTTCATTAAAATAGCCAAAGTGGCGAGAGGAACCAAGAAGGCTTTTTGGCCACCGCGGTTCGTTCGCTCCTGCGGTGAACGCCCGCTATGCCTCGCTCCAATCGCTCCGCGTTGCGGAGGCCAAGCCGATTGTCGCTGTGGAATTGCCCAAAAATCTTCTTTGGCCTCTCGCCAAGAAACTCTGGGTTTTACTTTAATTGAGCTTCTCATTGTGATCACTATTTTGGCCGTGCTCACCGGAGTGGCGCTTTTGGATTACGGATTTTCGGTTAAAAAAGCGAGAATTCAAGTGGCGGCCGAAGAACTGGTTGCCTTGTTGGGCGATGCCACTGTGCGTAGCCAAACGCAATTTTCGCAAATCGAAGAAGTGGATGGAGCGGACTCGACCGTGGTTTGTTATGGGGTAACGATTGAAAAAGGAAGTTTGCCGGTTTTATTTAAAACGTCACGAGATGAAGACACTCAATTATGTGTGATGTCCGATCGTGAGCCTGTTAAAGAATTGTCTTGGGAGGATTTGGTTTTTGTTACCGACATCGATTGGACGGCGATGACGGTTTCCGGGACAGAGACCGACACCGTTGATTGGATCGCTTTTCTTTTTTCGCCGCCCAAGGGGGATGTTTCCGTGTATTTGGATTCGGGTTTGCTTGTTGAAAAATCCGAGGTGACGGAAGTGCAAGTGCGTTTGACGTATCAAAATTCTTCGGAGTCGGTTTTGAATAAAGTGGTGAAAATCAATCCTGTAACTTCGAGCTTTATGATCCTCACGCAGAGTGAGGTTGAGGCGCTTTAATTTTTTTGTATGAAAATTTTACGTTCAAAATTTGAGAAAAAAGGATGCCTTGCCCGTGCATTCACCCTCGCGGAAGTGGTGATCGGTGTGACGATTTTGAGTATTGTGCTTATTGGAATCACCACACTTACGATCACGTCCATTCGTGCGAATGAAGCCAATATCCATCGTTTGACCGCGTATTATTTGGCACAAGAAGGATTGGAAGGAATGCGCACGATTCGCGACAGCAATTGGTTGCAAAATTATACGTGGAATGAAGGAGATTCGTTGTGGGGGATTGGGTTTGAACAAGAAGGTTATTATTTGATTGATTATGTCCCGGGATCTACGGTTGAGCCTTTTAAATTGACTTTTTTGGGGACAGAAGAACCTTCATCCGAGGGAGTTCAATTGTATTGGGCCGGGAATGATGCCAGTCATTTTTATGTACAGGACAAAGATGCAAGTCTTTCTTCTTGGGCCTCCGAGGCGGAAGCTTCTCCTTACAAACGTTATTTGTATGTTACGTATCCGAATTCGGCAGAAGACATTGCGGAAGTGACGGCGGTGGTGTTGTGGGACGAGCATGGACATTCAAAAAGTATGGAAGTGTCGACTCGGCTTTCGGATTGGAAAGAAGGCCCGTTGTAGAGAATGACCAATGATCCAATAAATGACTAATTATCCAATGTTCAAATGATCAAAAAATACATTAAAAATTGGGAAAGCTCTGTCACACTGAGCCTGCCGAAGTGTGAGCCTAAGAAAAAGCTTGATCGTGAAGGTATGGTTCGACAAGCTCACCATGACCAATGCAAACAAGCCCACCATCCTAAGGCCTTTACATTAGTGGAACTCATCATCAGTATGGTGATTTTTACGGTTTTTGTGGGGGTGGCTTCGACCACGTATATTTATGTGAGTCGTGCGTTGCGTCATGCGGCCGAGGTGCGGTCCGTGTATGCGGAAACGCGTTTTTTAATGGATAAAATCACGCAAGATGTGCGGTTGTATACGATTGATTATGAGTGTTATGAGGCCGCGGCAGTTATGGATTCCTCTTATGGCTCGGATTATGGCGAATGCTCAGGGGCTTCATCCGGATTATCAGCCCAGGGACAAACGTCTTCGTTGCATCTTATTTCCGCCGACGGAGAGCATCGCATGTCGTATCGATTTCAAGATGGAGGATTTTCGATTTTGGAATTGGATTATGATACGACGGCCGTGAATTGGATCGCTTCGGAAGGCTATTATTCCGGGTTTCAGCCGTTTGAAACACAACGAGTGGATCTTGATTATGTTCAATTCATGATTAAGCCGTTGAGCAGTCCGTATGAAAATTATATAAAAGATGCTTCGCAATATCAGCCGAGTGTGAATGTGGTGATTGCGGCACGGAGTATGTCCACCTTACTTCCCGAAGTTTTGCAGGTAAAAATGCAGTCCACGATTGCGAGTCGAGTGTATGGGGTGGAATTTTAAATTAAAAATTTATTAAAAAAATATGAAAAACGAAAGACGAACAATTAAAAAAAATCCAAGGGGGAGTGCTTTACTTATTTCCCTTTTATTGATGGCATTTTTGATGGTTTTTGGGTTTGGGATCAGTCAAATTGTAGTGGATTCGATCCGTGTGGAACGCAATGTGGTGGATGCGGGAATGGCGTATTTTTCCGCAGAGGGAGCGGTGGAATCGGCCTTGTATTATCGTGAAAATCGGTTGCCCGGGTATGAAGCGCAGGATGATACTTCCGGAGTCCAAAGTCAGAATGTGATGCTTGGAAATGGGGCTTTGATGACCTACAACATGATGGCTGCGGAGACCTTGGTTCCTTGCGCTCATGAAGAAAACGCATGGCGCGAATTGGGGATTCAGAAATCCGTGTCTTGGCCGTTGTATCGATGGGATGCCGAGGTGGGGCGAGCGGATCTTGAGGATTTTACGCTTTCTTTTAAGGTTGAAGATCGTGACGGAAATCTCAAAGCGGTTTCCGGTAATGTTTTGCGATGGAAAATTTTGGGCATTGATAAAAAAGATGGGAATACCAAGGCGATCAGCGGGCTTTTTGAATACACCGGGGACACGAAGACCTTGGATGCGATGGTGAATACGGCGAGTTTTTATGAAGGGTCTGAAGGAGGCACTTATGTGCATTACAATAATTATCCAATTTCCGATTTTTTAGAAAACCATTATTTCAACACCCTTATTTTGACCAATGTGATTGTGTTGTCGGCGCAAGATCCTTTTAATCCATTGCCGGAGGACTACGGTCTCCAATTACAGCTTTCCACGGCCAATCAAGGGGTGAGCGAGTCGCCGTGCGAATATACACTGATTCAAGCCGATGGCACGAGCGGCGGTGTGACGCAAAATATTGACGTGAAAGTGAAACTCGAATCGTTTTTGCCGGTGTTCAACTTTGTACTGTACGAGACGGCGAATTAAGCGAATTATTGATTGCAAACGTAAGCGGTTGTTATGCAACGCAAATCCCTTCCGTCATAAGATTGAGAAGTGAGGGCGAATTTGACCGTTTCCATGTCGGGATTTGGACAGGTCGCTTGGGTGATGGCAGCGGAGCCCTCGATAAGAGCAAGATCATGCCCGGTAAAATCATCGTTTATACTATATTCTCCATTGCATTCTTCTTCGGTAATCCCGGCGCTTTCTTCACAATCGGTTACGGCTTCGGAAAGATCTTCGGACTTAAAACAATCGGTTCGAGTTGTAAGATCGGATGTATCTATTGCTAGGTCGTTTGCGGTCTCTTGTTTCAATCTTTCTTCAGTGGCAATAAGAGCGTTTCGGACGTAATCCGGGAGTGTTTCTAAAGCTAGAGTGATTCCTGGGATCTGTTCTTCAAAACAGGCCACTAATCCTTCACAAGAATTATCATATCCGTTGGTGTCGTGGTTGGCATTGGGGTCGCAAGCATTTAATCCCATTACAACAGGAAGGATTTTTTTTAATGGCATGGGTATTTCGAGTCGTGGGAAATTCATGTTAATATAGGATTAAAGTTTGCAAAGGATTGTTATTTTATAATAATCTTAATATTTAGTCAATGGCTCCTTTTTACATCACCACCACACTTCCGTATGTGAATGCGGATCCGCATATCGGTTTTGCGTTGGAGATCATTCAGGCGGATGCGATCGCTCGATATCGTCGGTTGTGCGGAGATGAGGTTTTTTTCAATACCGGGACCGATGAGCATGGGGTGAAAATTTATCGAAAAGCGTTGGAGGCTCAGCAAGAGCCAAAAGCATATTGTGACGAATATGCGGCTAAATTTGATGCGCTTAAGGTGGCACTTAATCTTTCCTATAATAAATTCATTCGGACCACAGACGAGGATCATATCGCTGCGGCGCAGGAGTTTTGGAGACGGTGTGCGGCCAAAGGCGATATTTATAAGAAAAATTATAAAGTGAAATATTGCGTGGGGTGTGAGTTGGGAAAAACCGAGTCCGAGCTCAATGAAGACGGTCGTTGTCCGGTTCATCCGAATATGCCGCTCGAGTCCATTGAGGAAGAAAATTATTTTTTTAAATTTTCCGCGTATCAAAAACCGTTGTTGGAACTTTACTCAAAGAATCCGGAATTTGTTTTGCCGGAACATCGGCTTACGGAAATGATTGAATTCACGAAAAAAGGGCTTGAGGATTTTAGTATTTCCCGGCTCAAAGCCAAAATGCCGTGGGGCGTGCCGGTGCCCGGAGATGAGGCTCATGTGATGTATGTGTGGTTTGATGCACTCGTGAATTATATTTCTACCTTGGGATGGCCTCAGGAGGATGGGAATTTTTCAAAGTTTTGGCCCGGGGTGCAAATTGCTGGAAAAGACAATTTACGTCAGCAATCGAATATGTGGCAGGGGATGTTGATGTCTGCGGGATTGCCGTCGTCCAAGCAAATTTTGATTCATGGTTTTATCACGTCGAACGGACAAAAAATGAGCAAATCCCTCGGGAATGTGGTGGATCCTTTTGCGGTGGTGAAGGAGTATGGAGTGGATGCGCTTCGGTATTTTCTTTTGAGAGAAATTCCGACGGATGATGATGGAGATTTCAATACCGAACGATTTCGGATCGTGTACGACAGCGATTTGGCGAACAATTTGGGAAACTTGCTGAGTCGCACTTTGGCGATGACGGAAAAATATTGCGAAGGCAAAGTGCCGGCGCCGGTGCAACACAAGGGCGCGATCGAGCAAATGGAAGTGGCGTGGAAAACGATGGAGGCTGCGATGGGGCAATTTAATCTTAAAAAAGCGATTGAAGAGGGCGTGCTTGAAGTTTTGAATGCAGCCAATCTTTTTGTGGAAACGGAAAAGCCGTGGGCTCTGGCTAAGGCCGGAGACACGCAAAAGTTACATGAAGTGTTGTATGTGCTTTTGGAAGGATTGCGGCATGTGAGTTGGTTGCTGGAGCCGTTTATTCCCGGGACCACGGCGAAAATGCGTGAACAATTGGGGGTTACGGAAACCGAAAAAGAAGGCAATGCGCTTCACGAATGGGGTCGTTTAAAACAAGGCACAATTGTGAAAAAAGGGGAGTCTTTGTTCCCGAGGTTGGCGTAGCTATACGCTGAGCGTAATGCGAATGATGGCTTGAACAATGGCGTAGGAAAGGATCACAAGACAAAGCCCTAAAATGGCCCATGTGAGCCCCTTTTTTGCCGATTGAATCGTTTCTTCTTGGCCAAAGGCGCGTACATAAGTGAATCCGCTGTAGATGATGAAGAAAATGGCTAAGACTCCGGCGAGTTGTAATAAAACCACAATGATATCCGCAATGATCCAGTTGATGGCGTCGGATCCGAATTTGTCTTCAGCCTTGGTCCCGGCTTCATCGGGATGTAATTCTGCCCAGCCTTCGGGCGCATATTCCGGATGGAGATCGGAGGGGATAGCGAGTTGGGCTTGGAGCGTGTTTCCTTGAGGGAGGAAAAGCATGGCGCTGACCAGGAGGCCGATCATGAGAATTTTTGTTTTTTTCATTATGGAATTTTTAATCAAGATTCAAATAGACGAGGCCGTAGATGGCGGCGTAAGAAATGGCGACGATGATGGCACCGATCACGGAATAAGTCATGATTTTTTTACCTTGATTGATGGATTCTTCGTTGTCGTTGGACATGACAAACAGATACCCGCCATACAGCAGTGCAATGAAAATAAGTGTGCCGGTGATGGCCAATGCGGTGTTGATGAAAAAGGGAAGAAAATCCGTAAAAAGATTGCCGCTGGGGAGGCTGGTTGAGCCTTGATCCCCCTGAGGAGATCCCTCAATGAGGGCTTGTTCGTTGGGGAAGAGACATTCGAGTTTTTGTTCACTGGAGAGGTTTGCGGGGGAGTCACAGGGGTCTGTTGCCGGGGTGGATGGAGTTGATTCGGTGGAGTAGTCCGGCATATCACCTTCCATGGAAGAGGTGTCGGTTTCCTCAATGGCATCTGTGAATTCATCGGCCGGATCGTCGGCGGCTTGCACAAGCGGAGCGGCCAACAATAGGGTCAAAGAAAAAGTCAGAAGAGCGATGAGTATTATTTTGAATTTCATAAGAGAAAAATTAAATGCTGTCGTATTCGATTTGTTGTTGAGTTTCAGGGTTGTAGGTGCCTTTTGGCATTGGAATGGTGTTGATGATGGAAACAATGGCGTAGGCGAGGATGGCGATTCCCAATCCTACGGCGGCCCATAAGGCGTTTTTTTTGGCGGCGGTGATCCCTTCTTCTCCTCCAAAAGCCAGAATAAATCTAAGCCCCGAGATGATGAGTGAAAGTACGGCCAGTCCCGCCACCAGTCCCAGAAAGGTGCTGATAAATGTGGGGATGGCTTGTTCTTGGAAGTATTCTTGGACAGCTTCTTGATCGTCTCCCTCGGCAGGGCCGGGGAGGAGGTCCGGGTGGGAGACAATGGGCATGGTCACTGTGTTCTCTGCGGCGATTTCTCTTCCCGCGGCTTGCGTTAAAAGAGGAGAGAAGGCTCCGCTCCACCCTAAAACCATGAGGAATAATCCGAGGACTGTTATTTTTTTGAGAAAAGTTGTCGTCATATTATTTTTGAAAGAAAGTTGGATTGATGGTGTAAAGAATGAGCGCGGAAAGGAAAAGAACGACCAATCCGGAGAGGGATTGCATGATGCGGGTTTTAGCTGCCCCAATGCTTTCGCCACCGCCTTGATCCATGGAGATTTGGATGCCGCTGATTACGATAACCAAAACCGCAATGATTCCAACGATGCCGGCGGCCCAGCGATAAATCACGGCGATGTAAGTTTTGAGGATACCAGTGCCCGAGGTTCCGCGAATGATTTGAACAAGGGTGCAGGTGGCGTCCACGGGGCAACCTTTACTATAGGCTCTATAGTAAGTTTCCGTTGTTTTATCTGTTGTTGACCCTGTTGAGCTCGTTGCTTTACAAGTGAATTTCCAATATACGGCGCTTACATCAATTCCTCCACTGGTGATTTTTTGATCAAAAGAACCCAGGGGTTCGGTGATTTCCATGATTATGGTGCTGTCTCCGGTTTCCGAGGCGAGTTGATTTAAGCTTTTTCCTTCAGTTGAATCACAGTAAACCGCATCTGCGGTTGCAATCCCTCCCAATAAAAACAGAGAAAAGAGACTCAGTGTAAAAATGATTTTTCGAAGGGGTTTTTTCATAAAAAAATCTTGAATTAAGATTGCAGATAGAAAATTGATTGCACAAAACGGACGATGATATAGGAAAACATTGAAATCACAAGACCGACAATCGCGGTTTCAAGTAAGGCTTTTCCTTTTTGGAGTTGATCTTCACTGCCTTGCGAAACAATCATGCGGATTCCGCCGATTACAATCAGGCCCATGGCGATGACTCCGATGATGCGTGTGATAAAATTGATGGTGTCTAAAATGAATGAAAGAAGGGGCGTTTTGCTGTCTTCGGATAAATATTCTTGCCCTTGGATGGCTGTTCCTTGTTCATCGTTGACATTTAAGATGTCTCCCACGTCAAAGGATTCCGTATTGTTTAGATTGCTGGGGATGGTGATGGTTTGAGCAAAAGTGACAGATTGGAATGAGATTAAGAAAAAAGGGCACAATACGGCCCATAAAATTAGATGGGTTGAGAGGAGAATTAGTTTTTTCATCTCATTATTATACCAGAAAAAATAAGGTTAGGCAATTGCCGGAGAGAGAAAATACTGGTGTTTTTTGTAAGGCATGGTATAAAAAGGGGTGTCGTTTTTTGAAAAAGACTTTTCATTGTGGGGCTGTAGCTCAGCTGGTTAGAGCGCTTGCATGGCATGCAAGAGGTCACGAGTTCGAATCTCGTTAGCTCCACCAGAAAAAATCGTTTAACGATTTTTTCTTTTCCCCTGTATTTTCCTTTGTATTTTTTTTATGAGCCACAAGCGAATATTAGCATTTTATATTACGCTCGTTGCTTTAATTGTGTTTGGGGTTGCTTGCCAGCAGCGGGCTTCGCTTCCTGTCGATACGACCGTAGTCCCGGAAACGATTGAGGAGACTCCTGTTATTGAGGAATCGGTTGTTTTATTGTCTGAAATTTTTGATGCCGAATCTCTCATCCCTGTGAATGCTGTGATTAAAACCATTTATGAGTTTGATCTCGATAGTGATGGGAAAAAAGAATACGGCATTGAATATGAAATGGATGATGTTATCTCTAAATATGGGAGACCCGTGCAAAAGGCTTATTTGGATGTTTTTAGGTTTACGAACGGCTCTTGGACCGCAATCAAGCAAGATGAAATCGATAGAGATATGAATGAATTTAGAATCACGGTGGTCCATTTTGATTCTTCTCTATACGATTATCTTTTAGTTCAAAAACCTTCAGATCCTCACGGTTATATGAGCGGTTATTATGTTTTTGGCATGACGACGGATGGATTGTTTGAGGATCTTCCAATTCCAAAAGCTTATCTGCATGAAGAAGAATATCTTGAGACCGGGGATACGTGGCTGTTTTACGATGGAGTTACCGTGACCCCGACGGCTCTTATTGAGCATTATGAGGTGGCGTGTGAGTCAAAAGAATGGACTGAGCCCCGTTTTGGGGGAGTCCCTGGCGATGAATCGGGCCCTTGTAGAATTCTTCAAGTGGCTCAAACCATAACTGAGAATGGATTCTCAACACAGCCAGAGATTCTTGTTAATGCTACCGAGGAAGAATTCGCAGAGCTCGTAGCAAACCCGGAGCCCTAATTTATTCCTGCACGTTTTTTTGATAGGTTTCTTCGGAAATGAGGCCTTGTTCGAGCAGTGTTTTGAGAGAGTGGTTCATGGTTTGCATGCCGTCCTTTCGGTTGGTTTCGATCACTGAGTCGATTTGATAGGTTTGACCTTTTCGAATCAGGTTTTTGACTGCGTGATTAGACAGTAAAATTTCGAGAGCCGCGATGCGCTTGGTGCCGTTGACCGTTTCTTTTTCCGCGGGAAGGAGTTTTTGCCAAATCACCGCTTCCAAGGTTGAGGCGAGTTGGGTTCGAATTTGAGCTTGTTGATCCGGAGGAAAAACGTCAATCACACGATCGACCGTATTTGCCGCGCCTTGGGTGTGAAGGGTGGAAATCACCAAATGCCCGGTTTCTGCGGCCGTGATGGCCAAACTGATGGTTTCAAGATCACGCATTTCTCCGACAAGAATTACATCCGGATCTTCACGCAACGCAGCTCTGAGCGCACGGCTGAAACTCACGGTGTGGGTGCCGACTTCGCGTTGTTCAATCACGGACAAGTTGTTTTGATGAAGGAATTCAATCGGGTCTTCCACGGTGAGAATGTGTTTTTTTTGTGAATGGTTGATGGATTTAATCATGGCCGCGAGGGTGGTGGATTTTCCGGAACCTGCGGGACCGGTGATGAGAATGAGTCCTTTGCGAAGTGAAGTCAGGGCTTGAATTTGAGGGGGGAGTTGGAGCTCTTCCAAACTCAACGGGACTTCCGGAATCACACGAAACACACCGCTGATTCCATTTCTTTGCACAAAAATATTCACACGAAAACGAGCAATTCCATCCGCTTCAATTGAAAAATCCAAATCCGAAGAATTTTGCAATTTTTTTTTAAGGGGATCGTCCATGACCTCGAGGAGGTATATTTCCGCGGTTTTTTTGTCGAGAATCGGATGGTCGTCAATGGGGACAAGCTCTCCGTTGATACGAAGAATGGGCTTGGCGCCGCTGCCGATGTAAAGATCCGAGGCTTTGCGGTCTACCGAGGCGCGAAGAAGTTGTTGAATGCCGTTCATGGGAAATGAGAAATTTTAGATTTTAAATTACGTGCGTGGTGTCTGTTAGGTTCTGTGGATTCTTCCGCCGTTGTCGTCTGGGGTATTTTCCGTTGGAGTTTCCTCTGCGGGTGTTTGATTTAGATATTCTTCCTCGGTCATGGTGGGATCAAGAATCGTTACATTTGGCTGAGATAAGTCATTGTAATCCGCGTGTTCAAAGCGATTTCCTCCCGTGGTCCAAGATCCGATGGTTTTGTCGTCGTTTTCAAACGGAGCGCTCAAGATGTAATCTTGATTGGGCCCGAGCGTGTTTTCATACACCGCGTAAGTGTAAATATCTTTTTTTAGAGGAAGAGGAAGTTCGCTTAAAAATCCTTGTTCCACGAGTACGGTGTTGATTGTATCCGCGGTTGGATATTGTTTGTTGGCATCGTAATATTCGATGAGTGCTTTTTCGATGGTTTCAAGATCAATAAGCCTTTTTTCGTTGCGAGTCGTAGCCGTGTTTTCCGTTTCGGTTGGGGGCGTTTCATCGGTTATGATTTCATCCGGTGTGGTTTGGTCAATGATTGTTTCATCGATCGTGGATTCGTCCGTGGATTCGTCTGTGGTTGTGTTTTCCACCACAGGCTGATCGGAATCTTTAATGAATGTTTCGTATCCGTACACAAGTCCGATTCCGAGGATGAACAATCCGGCCAAGATCAATAAATTGATGAAAAGTGTGCTTGGATTTTTTTTCTCCAAATCTTCGAGGTCTTGCATTTCTTCGGGGGGGACGGCTCCGGTCGGGCTTGAGATAAGGTCGTCATCGATATCATCGGGGGGCATTCCCGGAATAGATTCTATGGGCATTTCATGAGAAGGAATCGGTGAGGGTTCCGAGGTTGACATTTCCGTCGTTTTTCCGAGTTTTTCATCCGCTTTTTTCAAGAGATCCTGCGCAATGCTGTTGTTGGGTGCCACATGGAGAATTTCTTCACATCCTTGTTTTACCTTTTCAAAATCACCGCTCACAAACCAGTTTTGAATCTGTTTGAGTGCGCCTTCGATCGGGTTGGGAGTGTTTTGATTTTGGTCGTCCATTTTTGTTTTGGTTAGAAGATTTTATTTTTGAATTGAAATTGGAATGCGGGGGGAGGGGAGCGCACTGCGCTTCGTGCGTGATGTCTAGTGCGTGGGAATAACGTTCTCGATTGCGCCCCATTCGGAGTCGCCTTGAGCGGGAATGATGAAGGTGAGTTCATCGCCGATCGAAGCCTTAAAATAGGTGACGGAGGCGAGGAGCACTTTGTAGCTTTTGCCTTCGGCTAAGACGTGATATTCGCCGTTTTCAAGAGAAAGAACACCTTTGACGTGTTTGCGTTCAATGGGTCCGATTTGTTTGTATAAAAAGGATCCGTTGCCCTGAATCGTGAGTTTGAGTCGGTCTCCGGGGATGAGTTTGGATTTGCTCGCGTAATTTACGGCCACGGTGTAAATTTTTTCATTCGGTCCGATCATGTTTTGTCCGTCAAAAATACCTTCAAGGATTTGGGTGTCTCCAAAAGAAGACATCGAAAGTCCGGAAGCCATTTCATTCAAGGAAAGAGTTTTTCCGCCTTCGACTTTTTCTCCGTCCAAAGAAGCGAGAATTTGTCGGGCCGCTGTTAAATTGGCCTCGGCTTTTTCAATGAGGTCTCGAATACGGGAAAGGGAAGAAGAATTCATATTTAATATGTGATTTTTATTGCTATATTGACTCAATTATACAGGAGAAAGAGGAAAATTTCAATGAAATAACGAGCGGTCAGGAAGAATTTTTGTTTAAATGGGAGCGAAACGTTGAAAATTTTTACAAAAATTTCCCTTTCCCGCCCGTTAAAAGCTGAAGTAACTTAATCCGCTTTTGCCGTCCATTTTTGCAAAAGTGTTCGGCGGATGATTCCCACATTTCCGAAAATACGATAAGTGAATACCACGGTGGCCGCGAGATAGAGATCGAGTCCGAGTTTATCTCCGAGAAATGTGATTCCGGAAGCGAGAAGAATGTTGAAAAATAATCCGGATAGAAAAATAATCGAGTTGTAGCCGTCGGCTTTGACTTCGGCACGGGCCGCACCAAACAGGGCGTCTAATAATCCGATGATGATGACTGCGGTGTATTTGGTGTATTCCAAGGGGATATTGACCTGGATAAGCAATCCGATGATTAACCCGATAATGAGACCGAAGAAAGCAAAACGCATATTAATTTCTTTTAAAAATTATTTTTTCTCCATTCACGCCTTCGATGCGTAAATCGATGTAGTCAATGCTTTCCTCGTAAATATTGAGACTGGAAAGCGCGAGTTTTAATTTGGTGAGTTGCTCGTCGAGATCGAGGGTGAGGTCGAGCCATACGTAAAAATTGCGTTCCGTGAACAAATGGACCTCTCGTTCAATGGGGAGATAAAGAGCGTACGTCACTTTCATTCCGAATTTGTCTTCATAGGTTTGGATGGAGTCGAGAATAAAAGCCAGTTGATCTTGAGGAACGAGCAGTGTTCCTTCCGGAATGCTTTGTTCGCGCTCAACCACAATGAGCGGAAGTCCTTCCATTTGCGTTTCGGTGGAAAGGATTCGGCCACTGCTGTTGAGGAGAAAATATGTTTCTTTGTTGTCCGAGGTTTTCAGGAGAAGATTGGCGACTTTCGGGTAAGTGGTGAGTTCAATGAGCAGTGTGTCGGGTAGTGTTTTTTTAATCTGAATGGATTCGTATTCCGGGTATTCTTCCAAAAGAAATGCGTAAAAAGGGTCGGCATTGAAAAGAAAAATATTCGAATCTTTAATTTCTTGAAAAAGGGTTAAAAGCGGATGGGTTTCGAGCGATTCTCCATCTTGGGTGACGGCGATTTTTTCAATATTGAATCGAGGAGAAATGAAAAGAGTGTGGGTAATACTGATGAGAATTACGCCAATCACAATGAGTAAAAAAGGTCGTTTGAGTTTTGCGAAAAATCCACGCAATCCTCGGCGCGGAGTGCGTTTTGATGTCGAGGAGAGAGGGTTTGAAAGCGTTGATTTTTGGTTTGAAACAGAGGTTCGTCTGGATTGTACGCGAGGGCGTAATCGCGGATGTGAAAAACCCGAAACCGTGGGTTGTTTTTTCCGTTTAAAAAACATGGGCAATGGCCCCGGAGGGTTTTAAAGAGTGAGATCGGGATTTGTGGTCGTGTTTTCTTCTGTCGGAGGGGTTGTTTGACTCGGAGCGACGGCTTGCGGCGCCAGGGATGTAAACAGCATGAATCCCACGAATAAAATCGTAATGATCCATACAAAAAGGCGAGCGTTGCGAGAATAGGCCATGGGAAGGGATATTAAAGAGGGACTAGGAATCCTTTCGGGAAGCGATGATCGCGGCTTTGCGAACACGAGCTTTGGCCTTATTTCTGCGCTTGGCTTGACTGCTTTTGGGACGAGTTTGGTTGGCCATCGTCATCCCATGATAGCGAGAATGAGCTTGATTGGACATGGAGAAAAAGTGTTTAAAGTTAGTATTTCGTATGAGAAGGAAATGCAGAAAAAGAAGAGAGGGAAAGCGCACTTCGCTTTGCTACGTGCGTGGAGTATAACAGGAAAAACTGAGGAGTGAAAGTGAAAATTTTATACCTTTTTTTCGAGTTTTGTGATTTTAAATCCGGTTTCGTTATACGTTTCCATGAAATTGATCATACTTCCTTGAATGATTTTGAAGGATTTGGGATCAATGTAGAGGATTACATGGTGATCGAACGGGATGATTTTATCTTCTTTTTTGGCCTTTTTTTCAAAATCCATGGCGTAGTTCGGATTTCCATCGATCCCTTTTTTCGAAAGCACTTTCACTCGAATGCCATAGGTTTTTAAGCCTTCTTTTTCCGCGAGCTCGATGATTTTGAGCAGCGCTTTTCGTGTGATGTACAATTTTTTTTCTTCGAGATCTTTTTGATAGGAATCGTATTCGAGGGTGAGAACGTCTCTGATTTCTTTCAGTGCTTCTTCTGGCATACCGTGGCCGAGAACGCCTTGTTGAAGCGTTTCCCATTCGTTGAGAGCGCAATCCAAACACGATAACCCAAAGTCTTGTAAAATTTGGGCGGCAAGAGGGTGTTTTTTTAAGATTTCTTCAATGGTGAGGGTGTCCCAAGAAAAATCAAAATTCGTTTTTTGGGACGAACTTTTTTTTGGCATGAGGATGAATTGAATTAAGGGGTCGGAACGGTTTCCGATTCAATGATTGTGTCGGGAGTGGGGAGTGTGGGATTGTTTTTTTGCCAAAACATATAAATTGCGCCCGCGATAAGTGCAAGGATAAGAAAAGTGGCAAAAACGGATGCATTGGCACGAGGAGGCTTCATACGAGGTCATTGTAGCGGCATAATTGACAGTTGACAATTGACATTGAACAGTCGACAATTTTCTCGTGAAAAAAATAAGATTAAAATCGGATTCCGTCGGAGCGCAAATGACTCGGCGTGTTCCTGTGGTTTTTGTGCAATCAACGTTGGCTCAAGTCAAAACACTTCTCACTAAAGAAGCGCGACATTTTTCCAGTATTCATGATGTGTATGTGGTGGATGAATTTCATAAATTGGTGGGTGTTTTCCCGGTTAAGGCTTTGTATATTTATCCATTGTTGAAAAAAGTTTCTGACATCAGTACTAAAAAATCATTGATTTCGGTTTGCCCCGCGGATCACCAAGAAAAAGTGGCGTATCTTGCGATTCGACATCATCTCAGTCAGGTGCCGGTGGTGGATGAAAAAGGAAAATTTTTAGGCGCGGTGTTGAGTGATACGATTTTGTCCATTCTTAATCATGAAACGCACGAAGATATTTTGCGTATGGCCGGTATTCATAACAGTCATGCATTTTCGCCGTTGTTTGAGACGTCGTTATGGACCTCGCTTCGGCATCGATTGCCGTGGTTAATCCTTGGATTGCTTGGCGGGCTGTTGGTTGCAAAAGTGATTGATTCCTTTGAGGCCACCTTGGCCATTAATTTGGTGCTTGCAAGTTTTATTCCTTTAGTGGTGTACATGGGGGATGCGGTTCGTACTCAAATGGAGGCGCTGATTATTCGGGATTTGGCCGGCAATCATCGGTTTGTTTTTGGTCGTTATTGTAGGCGGGAATTTTTAGTTATTTTTTCCATCGCGTTGTTTTTCGGAATTTTATTGGGAGGGATTGGATGGATTTTTTATGGACAAATGTTGGCGTTGGTTTTGGGTGTTGCTTTGTTTACGGCAATTTTATCGTCGATTTTTACCGGACTTTTTGTCCCGTATTTTTTTACCAAACTTAAATTGGATCCCGCGGACGCGAGCGGACCGATTGCCACGATTTTGCAAGACACGTTGAGTGTCTTGATTTATTTTGCGTGCGCTCATTTGTTTTTATAAAAAAACCCGCTTCGTGTGAGGCGGGCTTTTTTGAAATGCAAAGAATATTTATTTCTTCTTTCCTTTTCCTTTCACTGCTTTCTTTGCTGGTTTCTTTGTTACTTTTGTCTTTTTTGCTTTGACTTTAGCTTTTGCCATTTGAGGAGGGCGTTAAGAATATTAAGTGATTTAATCTTTCTCCTCATTTTTATCTGTCACAAGAGCAGTTTTAAAAAAGAGTTTTACAAATATGTTAAAAGTATCTTTGTATTAGGTTTGGCGTGTTGTCACGTTTTAATGTAATACTACAATAAAACGCTGGTTTTTGAATGCATTAAATTTTTACAACACGGAGAATGCGATGTATGGGTGGCACTTTGTTACGCTGCGTGTTTTTTAAATCCTTTTTCCAAACAATCGCGCACTGCGGCTTCGATGGGGCGCATGGCCAGTCCTTCTTTGGCGAGTTTGTCGGTGTTGAGCATGCAGTTGGAGCGTTTGGCCGTGGCGTAATTTTTGGAATAGAGTTCCTCCAGGGGAATGACGGTGTATTTGAAATTGGGATCCACGATTTCTTTATAAAGATCGAGGATGGTGGCGTGGTCGATGAGGCCGGGATTGGTCATGTTATAGATACCGGTTCGGTGACGTTTGATGAGTTCGTACGCCGTGGGGAGGAGGTCGTCGATCACAGTCATGGAGTTTGCCACACTCACCACTTTTTCATATTGGAGAATTTTAGTGATGAAATTGCGCGGTCCGGGCGCGGAATCGATGGGCATGCGAATTCGCAATTGAAGTACGGGAAATTCCTTGAGCGCTTGATCGGACGCGGTTTTGGTTCGGCTGTAATAACTGCCGTCAAAATTGGGTTTGTCTTCTTCGCTGAATCCTTTTCCATTATTGTCGCCATCGTAAATGCAGCCGCTTCCCAAATGAGCAAAATAAATATTTTTTTCAAGGCAAGCTTGAAGGAGGACAAGAGGGCCTGTGACATTGGAATAGAGTGTTTCTTGTTTGTGGTCTTCGCACCAGTCCACGTTGGGACGTCCGGTTTTGCCGGCGCAGTTGAGAACCACATCCGGGGTTTCTTGGGCGAGGTCTTTGCGCACGGCATCGATGTCACCGATGTTGGCGTTTCCAAAGAGGGAGGTTTCACCTTGTGCGTTGAAGAAGTTTAGGAAATGATTTCCGAGAAATCCTTTGCCGTAAATGAGAATTTTCATGGACTGTGGGTTATTTTTTAGTGGGGATATTATAGCGAATTGGAAAGGACTTGACAAACGCAAAATCGTGAGTTAATGTTTTAGCACACGAAAACATTTTTAAATCATTCAAATGGCTGAAAATTGGAAAAATTCACAAACCACCGATCTTTTTAAGGGCGTTCTCAAATTGAGGACCGCCGGTGAGTGTGAAAAATTTTTTCGTGATTTGTGTACCTTAAAAGAATTGGAGGCTATGGCCGAACGTTGGCAAGTGGTTAAAATGGTGGATAAAGAAATTCCTTATCGTGAAGTGAGTGAAAAAACGGGGGCGAGTACGGCCACGATCACTCGTGTCGCTCATTGGTTGCATCATGGAGAAGGGGGGTACCGGATGGTGTTGAATCGACTGTAAACACTTGAAACCCGGTTACTCTCCAAGAGCTCAACACTGAGCTCTTTTTTGATTCCCGTTTGGTTTAATGTTTTATCACGTTATCACTTAATTTATTTCATTCTTTAACTTTAATATCTATGAAACGTTTCAATGGAGATCGTCTCAAAATCGCGATTCAGAAAAGCGGTCGTCTGACCGAGCAAACCATTGATTTTTTAAAAAAGAGCGGGTTGGATTTTGAAGTGTACGGAGAGCGGCTCTTTTCGAGTTGTCGTAATTTTAATCTTGAAATTTTATTCATTCGAGACGATGACATCCCGGAATATGTGCAAGATGGGGTGTGTGATTTGGGAATTGTGGGGACCAATGTTTTGCAAGAAAAAAATGCGAAAGTGGAAATTAAGGAAGGATTGGGGTTTGGGCGGTGTCGATTATCGGTGGCGGTGCCGCGGGATTCGAAATTGAGTCGGGTGGAAGATCTTGAAGGGAAACGGATTGCCACGTCGTATCCGACTATTTTAAAGCGTTGGTTGAAAACGAAAGGGATTTCAGCGTCGATTGTGATGGTGAAAGGCTCGGTGGAAATCACGCCGAGTCTCAATATTGCGGATGCGGTGTGTGATTTGGTATCTACCGGGACGACGTTAAAAACGAATGGGCTTGAGGCTATGGAAGTGGTGTTGGAATCCGAGGCGCTTTTAATTGGAAATGTGGCGTCGTTTAAAAATCCTAAATTAAAATTGGATTTGGATCGATTTTTGATGCGAGTGAGGGCCACGTTGGCGGCGCGACGGTTTAAATACGTGATGATGAATTCACCGGAAAAAGCGTTTGATGCGATTCGGAAAATTTTGCCGGGGTTGGAAAGTCCGACCGTGGTGCCGTTGGCTACCCGTGGGATGGTGGCGATTCACTCCGTAGTGCCGGAGGATCGGTTTTGGGAAGTGATGGAGCAGTTGAAGGAGGCGGGAGCGAGTGGGATTTTGGTGACGCCGATTGAAAAAATGATCCTTTAATTTAAAGAAATATGAGTGAAATTTATAAATTGGAATTCATCGGCGCGCGGGGACAAGAAGGTCTTTTGGCCACCCCGGTTCGTTCGCTCCTCCCCGCAATGCGGGGTATGCCTCGCGACAATCGCCCTGCGTTGCAGGGACCAAGCCGATTGTCGCTGCGGAATTGTCCAAAAGACCTCCTCGCCCCTTCGCCGTTCATAAAAATTTAATTTATTTTTAATCTCAAAAATTTATGATCGAAATCTATGATTGGGAATTTGCGTCACCCGATATAAAAAGCCGCATTATGCGCCGCGCGCAAGCGGATATGGAAGCCATTAAAGGCGTGGCGACCCTGTGGTTGGATCGCGTGAAAAAAGAAGGCGATCAAGCGTTGTTGGCGTATATTCGTGAGTTTGATGATCCGTCGTTTGAATTGAGTCGTTTGCGGGTGAGTGAGGCGGATATTGCCGAAGCGTACGAGAAAGTGAAGCCCGAAGTGATTGAGATGATTCGAAAACAGATTCAAATTTCACGACGATTTCATGAGGAACAGGCGTCGCGCATTACTCAAGAATGGGAGATCGAAAGTGTGCCCGGAGTGAAAACCGGCGTGCGTGTGGTGCCTGTGGATGCGGCCGGATTGTATGTGCCTGCAGGAAAAGCGCCGCTTCCGACGGTGGCGCAAATTTTAACCGTCACGGCTAAGGCTGCCGGAGTGCCTCGTGTGGCCGTTTTTTTTCCTCCCACGGCTCCTAATTATGAAATCATTGTGGCTGCCAAAGAAGCGGGGGCGGATGAAATTTATCGAGTGGGTGGGATTGCAGCGATTGGGGCTATGACGTTTGGCACGGAGACGGTTCGTCCGGTGCGAATCATTGCCGGGCCCGGAAATCCTTATGTCCAAGCTGCGAAATTGCAGGTGTTTGGGAAAGTGGGAATTGATATGTTGTCCGGGCCGTCCGAGGCGTTGATTTTGGGGGATGAGACTGCGGATCCTCGATTTTTGGCTGCGGATGTTTTGTCGCGGTGCGAACATGGACCGGATTCGGCCGGGGTGTTGGCTGTTACGTCGCGTGCGTTGGCCGAGCAGGTGAAAGCTGAAATTATTCGACAATTTAAAACGCTTCAGCGTCAAAATTTTATTCAAAAAGCATTGGCAGGGTATAGTGCGATTTTGGTGTTTGAGTCTGAGGATGCGATGATTGATTTTGCCAATGAATATGCCGCGGAACATCTTGAAATTCAGATGAAAAATCCGCGAGAGGTGCTGAAGCGTATTCGAAATGCAGGGTCGGTTTTTCTTGGCGATTTTGCGCCGGTTGCGGTGGGGGATTACGCGAGTGGAACCAATCACTGTTTGCCCACCGGAGTGGCGCCCACGTTTGCGTCACCGGTGCGCGTGGGACTTTTCCAACGAGAAATGGAATTTCAAATGTTGACTAAAGAAGGATTGAAAAATTTGAAGTCTATTGTGGAGACGATTTCGGATGTCGAGGGGCTTGATGCGCACAAGAGGAGTGTTCAGATAAGGTTTGAATAATTTTTAATTTTATGACATTAGACTCAATGACAAAAATAATAACGATGGATCAAATTTATACCTTGCTCCAACAAAATCGTGAACAAGAGGCGAAAGAGGCGTTGGTTGAATTTTTGCGCACGCAATTTCCATTGAATCCTAAAAATTTACGATTTTTGCAGTCCGCGGTGTCGCTCAATTCATTTAAAGGCGAATTTGAAAGTGAGGGGAAACGTTATTTTTTTAAGACGCACATTGAAGTTGCGGGTGAAATTCGAGAATATGCGGGGGCGAAAATGCTCGAAGAGGCGGGGTATCCAATGATTGTTCCCGCGTATGTGTGCGTGGATCGCGGTCGGGAATTGTTGGTGTATCCGTTTATTACGGATGCATCGGTTTTTGATCTTGTGGCAGGGGAGACTTTTCAAAAGAAAAAAGAGGTTGATTTTGGTGCGTTTTTTCAAGCTCAAAACAAGTTTGATCAGCAGATTTTTAAGGCGTATCAACGGAGTTTTCAGCGTAAGGAGAAGTCGGTTTTTCCTGCGGTGCAACAATTGTTTTATTTGCGATTGAATGGGGCGCGATTTCAGGATTTCTATCAAGGAAAATCGCGAGAGTTTAGTGGGAAGGTTGTTGATTTTGATTCGCTTGCTCGTTCGCGTTGGATTGTGAATGGGAAAGATTGCGGAAGATTGGGTGAAGCGATTGAACAGGCAAAACGTTTGTTGGCGCCTGAAGCGCAACTTCCTTTTACCGTGGTGGGGCATGGGGATGCGCACAACGGAAATGTTTTTTATGGAGAAAAAGGGCTGCGGTTGTTTGATCCTGCGTATGCGGGGCGAATGGATCCGTTTTTGGATTTGACCAAGCCGTTGTTTCACAATGTTTTTGCGCGATGGATGTATTTTCCGCAAGAAGTGGAAACGCGAATAAAGGTTGATTTCAAGATTCGTGAAGGCGTTGTGGAAATCACTCATAATTATGAGTTGGATGAATGGGAACGATTGTTTTTGACTTCAAAAATGGAAAATGTTTTGAAGCCGCTGGTGGCGTGGCTTCGGGCACAAGGAGATCTTCCTACGGATTGGGAAGACCGGTTGCGCTCATCGCTTTTGTGTTGCCCGTTGCTTACTGTGAATTTATTTGATGTGAAAAAATATTCTCCAGCCATGGCCATGCTTGGATTTGCGCGGGTCATGGAAATGGCAACTTTTAATTTTAATAATTTATGAAAAAAATAGTGGTCATTGATTATGGCGCCGGGAATGTGAAAAGCGTGTGCAATGCACTCGATCGCTTGGATGCGTTGTACGAAATCAGCGGCGATCCGAAAATTGTGACGCAGGCGAAAAAAGTGATTTTCCCGGGAGTAGGAGCCGCGGGTGCGACCATGGCCGTGCTTCGCGAACGCGGGTTGGATGAAGCGATTCGTGGGCTTCGCGTTCCGGTGTTTGGAATTTGTTTGGGCATGCAACTTTTGTTTGAAAAATCCGAGGAAGGGGATACGAAAGGGTTGGGGATTTTGCCGGGAGTGGTGAAGAAATTTAATGCAATTCAGCGATGGGAGGCAGTGTCCACCACTTTGAAAATTCCGCAGATCGGATGGAATTTAGTTAAATTTGCGGATTCAAAATCGCCGCTGATTAAAGATA
This sequence comes from Candidatus Gracilibacteria bacterium, assembly GCA_041658685.1. Taxonomy (NCBI): domain Bacteria; phylum Candidatus Altimarinota; species Candidatus Altimarinota bacterium. Next base: position 173,551 of record JBAZZS010000003.1, read on the forward strand.
TCCCCGATGAGTCGTATTTTTATTTTGTACACTCGTATGCGGCGCCGTTGTGCGAATTCACGACGGGCGTGGCTTTTTATGGGCAACCGTTTACGGCCATGATTCAAAAAGATAATTTTTTTGGCACGCAATTTCATCCGGAAAAATCCGGAGACGTGGGACAACAACTTTTAGGTAACTTTTTAAACTTATAATAATGATTTCAATGTTATGAAAAAAACTATTTTTATTCCCGCAATTGATCTCATTGGTGGGCGCTGTGTGCGGCTTACTCAAGGCGCGTATGACGCGTGTACGTCGTACGATTCTTCGCCGATTCAAATGGCGCGTTTGTTTGAACGTATGGGTTATGAATGGTTGCACATCATTGATTTGGAAGGCGCGCGCGCCGGAGAGTTGAAAAATTTAAAAATCATTCGCGAAATCGTGGCGCAGACTTCTTTGAAAGTGCAGGTTGGAGGAGGGATTCGGTCGTTGTCTGCGATAAAGGAATTATTGAACAGTGGCGTGGCTCGTGTTTTGATTGGAAGTCTTGCGGTCAAGGAACCGGACGTGGTTGCGCAGGCGATTCAGCAATTTGGGACCGAGCGAATCGCGGTGGCCATGGATGTGCGCGGAGGGGAGGTGTGCATTTCGGGGTGGGAAGAAAAAACGGGTTTGGCGCCGGAGATTTTTGTGGAGAAAATGAAGACACTTGGGGTGACGGTGATTTTGTGCACGGATATTGAAAGTGATGGCATGATGAAAGGTCCGAATGTGGAGTTGTATGCGCGATTGGTCCGTGAATTTCCGGGAATAAAATGGATTGCGGCCGGAGGGGTTTCGTTCCGAGATCGGGAACGATTGCAACAAGTTGGCGTGGATTTTGCGGTGATGGGAAAAGCGTTTTATGAGGGAAATTTTTTGGCAAAACGCGTGATCCCGTGTTTGGATATTAAAGAGGGACGTGTGGTGAAGGGCGCGAGTTTTACGAATTTGAAAGATGCCGGAGATCCGGTGAAATTGGCGGCTTTTTATGATCGCGAAGGCGCGGATGAATTGGTATTTTTGGATATTACCGCTACGTCCGACAAACGAAAAATGGTGGCGGATTTAGCTCAGCGTGTGTCTAAGGCGATTTCAATTCCGTTCACGATTGGAGGAGGGATTTCAACGGTTGAGGATGTAAAAAATGCATTGCAGGCGGGCGCGGATAAGGTTTCGATTGAGTCTGCGGCGGTGCTGAATCCGGGATTGGTGAGTGAAGCGGCGGCGTTGTGCGGATCGCAGGCCGTGGTGATTTCAGTGTCGCCTCGTCGTGCGAAAAGTGGTTGGGAAATTTTTATCAAAGGCGGTCGTGAAAATACGGGACGAGATTTGGTGGAATTTTTGCGAGAGATGCAGGAACGAGGCGCCGGAGAAATTTTACTCAATTCCGTGGATGAAGATGGACAAGGAAATGGGTATGATTTGGAAATGTTGAAGGCTGCGCGAGACGTTTTGACGATTCCGTTGATTGCATCGAGTGGAGCCGGGGAGTTAGAGCATTTTTATGACGGGATTGCGCAAGGTGGGGCAGATGCGGTTTTGGCAGCGTCGGTGTTTCACTATGGGAAATTTTCGGTGCAGGAAGTGAAAAATTATTTGAGCACGAAAGGAGTATGTATGAGAAATTTTTCTCCTGCTCTATATAAAAAGGGGGTCCCCCTGCCCCCGCGATCATCGTAGCAATTCTTTTATTACCCTTTTATTAAAAAAATATGAACAATAACACTTTTAATTCTTCGATTCTCGATTTTGATAAATTGAACGGCCTGATTCCGGCTGTGATTCAGGATGTGACCACGCGCGAGGTGTTGATGGTGGGTTTTATGAATAAAGTCGCTGTGGAAAAAACTCTCGCGGATCAACGCGTGACGTTTTGGAGTCGGACCAAGCAACGGTTGTGGCAAAAAGGAGAAGAGTCAGGGCATTTTCTCAAGGTTCGCGATATTAAAGTGGATTGCGATCAAGATACGATCCTCGTTTTGGCAGAGCCCATGGGCCCAACGTGTCACACCGGGGAACGCACTTGTTTTGGAGAAAACAGTCGCGGGATTGGATTTTTGGGCGCGTTGTTTGATTTGATCCAATGGCGTAAACAAGAATGTCCTAAAGGCTCTTACACCACGTCACTGTTTGAAAAAGGGCTTCCTGAAATTCTTGCAAAAGTTGAAGAAGAATCTGAGGAAGTTTGTCGTGCGGCTCGTGAAGAAACGCGTGAACGTTTGGCTGAAGAAACTGCGGATTTGCTCTATCACACGTGGGTTTTGCTCGCAGAAAAGAAGGTGTCTCTGGAGGAGGTTGTTGCGGTTTTGGAGAAGCGCGCAGAGAAAAAATAGTGATTTGAGTAGAGCTACGGTAAAATGAAATTCATCAACTTTTTATGAATTTTTTATGAAAAAATTTTCTGTTTTTGTTTCGTTGTTTTTGTTTGGCCTTTTTTTAAGTCCTGCGCTCACGCAGGCCGGAGCGTTGTATGATGATGTTTATGATACGGATTCGGCGGTTGAGGCGCTTACGTATTTAACGGATTATGGCGTGGTGGAGGGATATGGCGATGGGACTTTTCATCCGCTCGGGTTGATCAATCGTGCGGAATTTACAAAAATGGTGGTGGAAGGCGTGTTGGGGGTGACACCGGATGAGACGTTTTACCGGAATTGTTTCCCGGACGTGAACGACGAGTGGTATGCCAAATATGTGTGTTATGCCAAGGGGTTGGGATGGGTGGAAGGGTATCCGGACGGGTTCCATCCCGCGGATAATATTATGCGTTCCGAAGCGGTTAAAATCGTGGGCGAAGCGTATGAATGGGAAAATTTGGGTACATTGGAGTATAGCCGTTTTTCTGATAATCAGGCTGAAAGCGCTTGGTTTCATCCCTATTTGATGAAGGCCGAAGAACGCGGACTTTTTGATACGCTCGATTATTATATCTCTCCGAATGAATTGATTACGCGCAAGCAAATGAGTGTGTTGTTGTATCGTGCCATGAATAATGAGGCCGGAACGCCGGTGGAGGTGGCGTCGTTGTCCGGAGAGGATCTTTCGTATGAGGATGTGTTGGCCACCGGGCTCACGGCGAATTATCCGGGAGATATGGATTTTCCGGCGTATTCGCAGAGCGGTTGGTCTTACGGGTGTTACACGTTTGCGGTGAAAAATGTATTGGCTTTCAAGTATGATTTTATTTTGAATGTATCGGAAATGCAGGATCGAATCGGATGGGATGGCGCGTTTATTTGGACACCCGAGGAAGCGCAAAATTTTGCAACCGAATACGATGTGGATGATGTTTTTACCTACAACGGGACTGCGGAATTTTTCTTGAAAAAACTCGCGATGGGGGATCCCATGGTTTTGTATATTCCTTATTATGTGGGGAGTGAAAATATTGGACATCAAGTTGCGGCGTATTCGTTTGATGAAAATGGCGTGTGGATTGCGGACAGTTTGAGCGGCGGGGTGCAACGTCAAATTCCCTGGAGCGATGTGTTTGTGGATGGAGCGCATTTTACCACCAATCTCACCGAGCTTCGTCAAATGAAGGGCGGGGCAGAGTACAAAACGCAGGGATTTTAGAAAAGGGTATTAAATTAAACTTATCAAGTTTATGATAACCAAATTTTATAATGATTTAGATAGGGTAAATAAAGCACTAGTGACTTTTCTTAATAACTATTCGAGATCAAGGATACTTCAGGACTTTTCTATATCTATTTTTAGATCATTTTTTTATGGTAATCTAATTAATATTTTTTTTGTTAATTTGAATAAAACTAATATTGAAGAATTCGATTTTTCAAAAGATAAAATTAAAAATAAATATAAAAAAATAAGAAGTAAAATTAAACTTGCAATTTCCTCGAAATATAAGCTCGATGAGAGATATTATTCTCTATTTAAGAATCGGGTAAAAGTTGATTTTCCGGATTTTTTTAGATTAATTTCTGAAATAGAAAGCACTCTAAATATAAATAAAACGAGAAAATATTTAATAGATAAAGAAAAAGAGATTAGAAAGTCTGGAAAATCTAATAAAGATATTAATTTATTTTTTTTAACCAAGATTCTTGAAGTGTGTGTGAAAAAAAAGACATTTTTTCTAAGCCCTGATAGTATTCAAAAAACGGTTAAAATTGTCGAAAAAAATGTTCTATCTAAATTTTCTAAAAAAATTATTAAAAAATTAATGAGAGTTAGTATGAGAATGTTGCCTTTACAGAAAATTTGCCGAGGGAAGTTTGAGAATGCACTTTATATTCGATGGAAAGACCCCCTTGATTTGTTGGAATGTTTGATTGAGTTTTCTATTGTAGCAGGGGAAGAACATAAAAATAAATTAACTAAAACACTTGATAGGAATAATGATTATTATAAAAAAAATGTTTTAATAAAAATTCATGCTCGAGCCTTGCAAATATCCAATGAAATTTTTGTTTTATTGAAATCTGGTTATGCCGATGGTGCAAATGCGAGGTGGCGGAGCCTTCATGAACTAGCAGTTATTGCTTTCTTTTTAAAGCAGAATAATGATGAAGTATCAAAAAGATATTTAGAACATGAGGCTATTAAAAGATTTAAAGAGGCAAAAGATTATAAAAAGATTTATGAAAAATTTGGGTATCTTCCCTTTGACAGGAAGGAATTTAATAAAATAGAAAAAGAACATGATGATTTGATCGGAAAATACGGCAAAGAATTTGAATATATGAATGGCTTTGAGTGGATCCCTAAAATAATCTTATCGAATCGTAATTTTCGAGAATTAGAAGAATATGTTAATTTTTCAGATTTTCGTGTTTTTTATAATTTGTCGTGTAATGCTGTTCATGGCGGGGCAAGAGGTTTTTATCGTTTAGGGTTAATGAATAAACATCAAAACAGTTTGCATTTAGTTGGATCAAGTAATTATGGGCTTGCAGACCCGATTGGAAATACTGCCCTTTCTTTATTTTATATAAATTATTGTTTATTTGTAATGGAACCAGATTTTATGAGTATTATACAAATGCAAACAATGAGTAGTTATGTTAATGAGTTGCGTCCTAAAGTGATTAAAATTCAAAAACAAATAGAAAAGGAGGATTTTTTGTTAAATTCAGTTCATAAGGCGAAATTAATTCGGAAACCTCGTTAAGTTTATAATAGTTGTTGTTTGCAATAATTAATAATTTTTTCTGTGTCGATGGATTTAAATTTTTTACCTTGAAATGCCTCGCAAAATCCTGCATTTCTAGGTTTAGTCCCAATAAATAAGGTAAGAATTCTTTTTTTAAGTGCTAATGCGAAACCGCATTCTTGTTCAGTATATGGCTTGAAATTATATGTATTAGTTCTTAGTGCGATAAAAATACCACAGGTAGATAGTTCGGTGATAATTCTATCTCGCCATTCGATGGTCCCAGGGATGTCTTCATGAGCAAGAAAAATTTTAATTCCATATTTTTCTAGCTCTTTTTTGATTTTGCCTGCTAATTTTTTGTCTTCACTCGCGTGTGATAAGAAAATTTTTTTTGATTGTTATAATTTCCTGGGAAGATCCATTCTTCAAGCCCCTTTGAAGTTAGTTTGATAGTAGTTAAGGTGAAATTATCTTCTTTTGAGTAAGGATCAATAAAATTTTTGCCCATTAAATGTTTTATTGCGCCATTTATTTCTTCATCTTTGAATTCAGTTATTTCTTCTTTTATTTTATTTACAAAGATGGCGGCTCCAAGCTCTGCGTTTGAGTTTAGGAGCCATTCGCGAATTTTATGAATTGTAAGGTCGTATCTTCTATCTTTAAGTTTCATGTGTTTGTTTATATAAGGGATGTAAATACAGCGTTAGTGAATAATTAAAGATTGCTAATAGCAAGATATTCCGAAGGCGAATTTTTAGCAATTTTGATCAGATAAAAAAAAGATTATTGTTATGTTTAACATAACAATAGTTAGTATTTTTTATATCACTCTCACTTTCCTCAACCCTATTAAAATTACTCCTCCGCACACCAGGCTTGTCCCAGCCAAGAGGAGGAGGGTTTGAGGTAGGGTGTAGAGGTTTGCGATCCAGCCGATGAGCGGGAGGAGCATTGCGTACAGTAATCTTCCGACAAAACTTTCCGCCGAGAGGATGGTGGCTCTTTGGTTAGAGGTGGTGAGGGCGTTGATGTAGTCGGTTACGACGGCCTCTTTAAATCCTCGTATGAATTGTTGTAAAAAACAGAATGAAAAACTGAAGAGAAATACGAAATGGCTCATTAAAAAATAGCTTCCTGCCAGGAGAAATATCAGCATGATCAGTGAATGTTTTTGCCCGATTTTTGCTTCGATTTTATGCGCGTATTTTGATGAAAAGGCGGCCATGATCTGGAAGCTGGCAAATACAAGGCCGAAATAAATAACATCGAGTCCCGACAATTTAAAATAGGGTTGATAGAGCCACAACGCGGATTGATTGAAGGCAAAAATTACGCCTGAAAAAACAATCAGCCATTGGAGTTTTTTATTTTGAAGCACTTCTTTTAGGATGGTTTGTAGTTTTTTTGGAGCGCCTTTTTCAGTAGGGGATTTATGCTTTTTCGGCTCGTGCATGGAGAGCGTCAGAGGGATCAATAAGGCGAAAAAGGGGATGGAAGCGTACAACGTGTATCTCAAATCAATCGCGGCGATGAAGCCTCCCAAAATATTGGAAATGGCCAGGGCCATCATCCCGGAAAATAGAACATTGCCCCAGATTTTTTTATAACATTTTTCTTGATGAAGGTCTTGAAGCGTATCGTAAACAAAGGCAGATAGAGTTCCGGAGTAGAGGGCGACCCCGAGTGCAAAAAACGCTTCGGCTATTAAAAATTGCTGAAAATTATGGCTCACGCTGTAGGTGGAAATTCCTAGGAAAAAGCATATTCCGGCCATAACCAATGTTTTTTTTCGTCCATAAATATCCGAGAAATAGCCGGTGGGGATTTCGAGAATCATGGCCATGATCGCAAAGAGCGATTGTAAAATCATGACTTCGGTTAGGCTCAGGCCATTATTTTGCCAAAACAAAACAATGACTGGCACAGAGAAAAACATGCCGGCAAACGCTTCGTGCAGGTAGAGTTTCCAGAGGTTGTTTTTGAGGTTTTTGGTTTTCAAAATTATAGAATTCCTTTTAAAAAATTCTTGATTTTCTCTTCGACTTCAGTTGCGGTTTCGACTTGCATGAGCTCGTTTCTCAGTTTGCGCGAACCCGGAAGGTGGTGACAATACCAGCCCAGGTGTTTTCGAATGCGTTGAAAATGAATTTCCGGGCATTGAGTCTCTAAGTAGTGTGTGTGCTCGATGGCGGCAAGCATGCTTTCTTCCGGGGTGGGTTGATGATCGCTGAAAAACCAAGGATTTCCTTGGACGCTTCGACCTACCAAGACACCGTCCACACCAAAGGTTTTTATTTTTTCGATCGCATCGTTGTAACTTTTGATGTCCCCGTTTCCAAACAGCCAGGTCTTGGTTTCGTGCGCGAGTTCGGCCGCGGCCATAATGGCTTCCCAATTGGCTTCGCCTCGATAGAGTTGCGCAAACGTGCGGCCGTGCAGAGCGATGACTGCAGGTTTTTGTTCCAATAAAAAGGGGATCCAGGATTTGATGGCGATTCGGTGAAAGCCCAGACGCGTTTTAATGGAGAGCGGGAGGAGGCGAGGGGCAGTGGGTTGGATTTGGCGCGCTTTGATGGCGGCTAAGATGTCGGGATGGATGCCGGCTTCTTCGACGGTGATGCCATTCGCGAAGTCTTGGAGCCCTTTTTGGGCGCTTTGAATGAGTTCTTTGGCGAGCACGCGGTTTTGAATCAACGCGGCGCCGGAGCCTTTTTTAATGATGCGAGGGTCTGAACATCCCATATTAAGGTCGAGGCCGTCGAAGCCGAGATGTCCGATTAAGATGGCGGCTTTGTAAAATCCTTCAGGGGTGATGCCGTGAATTTGAGCCACCAAGGGCTGTTCAGCAGGAGTAAAATAAAAAGCGTTGAAGCTTTGCAAATTGCCGTGCGCCAAGCCTTCCGCATCCGTAAATTCCGTGACCATGAACGAGGGGTGGCTGTATTTGCACATCATATGTCGGAACGGTTGGTCGGTGACGCCGTCCATGGGGGCCAGGGCAATGATGGGTTTTTTGAGGGTTGAGAAAAATCCACGATTCATAAGAGAAAGATACACGTACGAGGCGGGTTTGTCAGGAGATGTGCTTCAGGTTGGAGAATATAATATCCCGAAATCATTTTGTGTTGTGTGTAAAGTCCACTTTTGGCTTAAGGGTGGGTTTAGGATGGTTTTTCTTCGAGAAATTTGATATAATTTATAGAAATTCCAAAAATAAATATAAAACCGTATGAAACGCAAAAAGACTTCGATGAATGGCCAAGAGTGCGTTTCTGATCTTGGAGAAAATCTTTTCGACTCTCTCAAATTTCAGGCTTTGGAGGTTTTTTTAAAAAAATTAAAAGCCAAAACTCATCCCCGGCGCATGTCTAAATCCGTGATTGAGGATTCTCAATATGATTTCTTGGAACGTTGCGACAAAGTCCTTTCCAGAACCTTAAAAACGTTTGTTTCCGCCAAGCATTTGCTTCCTTTTTCCGAGGATAATTATCGGATTATGTTGGTGTCTGCGATTGATCGCATTCCCGAGGATCCGGAAGAAGAGAGTGATGGAACGATTTCGGATGAAGTAGCGCATATTATTGAAACTCTTGAGGGGATTGAAGACGTGACCACGCATTGGCTTTTGGCTGCGTTTTGGTCCCCGTCGCTCCTTTCTACGTTATATAAGGAAGTGGAGTCGGCGTCGGAATCGGAGAAAGCGTGCGCGGTGTCGGAACGGTTGCGTACGCTTTTTTGTCGTTTGATTGAGGCGTCTCCGTTTTTAAAAGATGAGGAAAAGGCGCGTTTGTACGTGAAAGTGACGCATGCCGGGGCTTTGTATGTGTTGGATTTATTGAATCGATTCTTAGAAGGTCATGGCGAATACGCGGTTTATGCCCAAGAACGTGTGCTGGCAGCGTATCCAAGTATTGTTCGAAACGCGGAGCAGGCGCTTTTTAAAGAGGCGCAGAGTGCGTAGAAATGCGGGGGAGGGGGAGCTCACTTCGCTGGGAAGGAATGCGGGGAGCGCACTTCGCTGGCGCTTCGTGCGTGGCTACGTGAGTGGTCACTCGGAGCAATTTTATATTTCCACAAAAAGTTGGTTTTTTGCCAAGCTCATTTATTAAAATTTCATTAAAATTTCATTAAAATTTCTTGACGATGGGTGTTACGGGGCCTATTGTTCCGACACAATATTTAGTGTGTTTTTCAAAAAGACATACAACATATTGGGCTTCGGACCCTATTTGAGGCCGGTTTTCTATTTTTGATGGCTGTTTTCCTAACCCTTCCTTTTTATGGCTGCTTTCACTCCTTCTTATACTCGCACCAAGAAATCTCGCGATGATCTTTTTTCCAATGAAGTGGGTGAAAAAGGCTTGAAAGTGGCGCGCATTTTTACCAAGCCCGGTCATGACCCTTATGAAGGTATTTTGTTTGAATCGCGCACGTCTCGAATTACGAATCCGGATGGGTCTACGGTGTTTGAAATGAAAGACCTTGAAGTGCCCTCCACGTGGAGTCAGGTGGCGACCGATATTTTGGCGCAAAAATATTTCCGAAAAAAAGGAGTGCCCCAATTGGATCGTAAAACCGGGGAACCTCTTAAAAATGAAGATGGCACGCCAATGTTGGGTAGTGAGTGGTCCTCGAAACAAGTGATGTATCGTTTGGCCGGCACGTGGCGACATTGGGGAGAAAAATATGGTTATTTTGAGACCAAAGACGATGCGGACGCGTTTCAAGCCGAGTTGGAATACATGTTGATGAATCAATACGCGGCTCCGAATAGCCCTCAATGGTTCAATACCGGGTTGCATTTTGCGTATGGAATTGAAGGAAATTCTCAGGGACATTTTTATGTTGAAGAAAAAACCGGGAAATTGGAACGCTCTAAAGATGCTTATACGAGACCTCAGCCTCATGCTTGCTTCATTCAATCCATTTCTGATGATTTGGTGAATAAGGGTGGGATTTTTGATGGCGTGATGCGTGAGGCGCGTTTGTTTAAATATGGCTCCGGAACAGGTTCGAATTTTTCAAAATTGCGTGGCAGGACCGAATGCTTGGATGGAGGAGGAAAGTCATCCGGGTTGATGAGCTTTTTGGGGATTTTTGATAAAGCTGCGGGGGCGATCAAGTCCGGCGGCACCACGCGTCGTGCGGCAAAAATGGTGTGTGTGGATTTAGATCATCCGGAAATTGAAGATTTCATCCAATGGAAGGTGACGGAAGAGCAAAAAGTGGCGGCTCTCGTGGCGGGTTCGCATATTTGTTATGAAAAATTAAAGGCCATTGTGGAATCTGTGGCTGCTAAAACCTCGAATCCCGAGAAAAACATGGAGTTGAAAAAGCTTATTCTTGAGGCTCATAAAGCGCACATTCCACTCAATACCGTGAAACGCGTGATCATGATGGTGGAAAATGGCATGAAGCCCGAGGATTTCGATTTTCGAAAATACGATGTTGATTTTCGTTCCGAAGCGTACGCCACGGTTGGAGGTCAAAATTCCAATAATTCCATCCGTATAACCAATGCTTTTCTTGAGGCTGTTGAAAAAGATGGCACCTGGGATTTGGTGAATCGCATCGATGGTAAAGTGTGCAAAACGTTAAAAGCGCGTGATCTTTGGGAAGACATCGGGCGTGCGGCATGGACGTGTGCGGATCCCGGAGTTCAATACGACACGACTATCAACGAATGGCATACGTGCCCGAAAGACGGACGAATCAATGCCAGCAATCCGTGCTCGGAATACATGTTCCTTGATGACACGGCCTGCAATCTCGCGTCCCTCAATTTAGTGAAATTTTATGACACTAAAACCGAGGAATTTTTGATTGAAAATTTTCAACACGCGTGTCGGTTGTGGACCATGGTGCTTGAGATTTCGGTTTTGATGGCGCAATTTCCGTCCGAATCCATTGCTCAACTCAGTTATGATTATCGAACTTTGGGGCTTGGGTATGCCAATATCGGGACTTTGCTCATGCGCCAAGGAATTCCATACGACAGCGAAGAAGCCATGGCGATTTGCGGGGCGATTACGTCTCTTATGTGTGGCGAATCGTATGCCACGTCCGCTGAATTGGCCAAGGTTCGCGGGGCGTTTCCTCGATATAAAGACAACAGCGAGGACATGTTGCGTGTGATTCGAAATCATCGTCGCGCCGCATATCGCGTTTCCGATGCCGAGTATGAAAATCTTTCCATTCGGCCTATGGGAATCAATGCCAAACATTGTCCCAAAGATTTATTGGAAAGCGCTCGCGATTCTTGGGATCGTGCGTTGAGTTGGGGGGAGAAAAACGGGTTCCGCAATGCGCAAGTCACGGTCATTGCTCCGACCGGAACCATCGGGCTTTTGATGGATTGCGATACCACGGGCATTGAGCCGGATTTTGCCTTGGTGAAGTTTAAAAAACTCGTGGGCGGAGGTTATTTCAAGATTGCGAATCAATCCTTGGCCCCGGCGTTGAAACGTTTGGGTTACGATGCACAACAAATTGAAGATATTCTTCATTATGTGAAAGGTCATGGCACGCTTGCGGGATCGCCTGCGGTCACGCATGAGGAATTGCGAGCCAAAGGATTCTCCGACAAACAAATTTTGGCGGTGGAAGGGCAATTGGCGACTGCGTTTGAACTCAAATTCGCGTTCAATAAATGGACGTTGGGAGAGGATTTCTGTCAGGAAATTCTCAGACTCACTCCCGAGCAAATCAAAAACACGCAGTTCGACTTTTTGAAACATTTGGGTTTTTCAATCGAGGAAATTGAGAAGGCGAATCAATTTGTGTGCGGCACCATGACCATTGAAGGCGCTCCGCATTTGAAAGAGGAGGATTATCCGGTGTTTGATTGCGCGAATCGTTGCGGGAAAATTGGGAAGCGATTCATTCGTCCCGAAGGGCACATTCGTATGATGGCTGCGGCTCAACCGTTTATTTCCGGTGCCATTTCCAAGACTATTAATTTGCCGGAAGAAGCCACGTTCGATGACATTCGCAATGTGTATATGAAGAGTTGGAAATCCATGCTCAAGGCTAATGCGTTGTATCGCGATGCGTCCAAGTTGAGCCAACCGCTCAACACGTCTTCGATGTCCGGAAATTTGGCGACGTTGTTCGACTTTAGAGATGAAGAGCTCGAAGCCGGGCCTCAAGAAGTTCATCAAATTGTGGTGGAAAAACTCATCCAAAAGCCGTTCCGTCGCAAGTTGCAAAATGAACGTCGAAGCATCACTCATAAATTCAGCATTCAAGGACATGAAGGGTATCTCACGGTGGGGCTTTACGACGATGGCCAGCCCGGAGAAATTTTTATCAAAATGAGCAAAGAGGGGAGCACGTTGTCCGGAATTATGGATGCGTTTGCGTTGTCCGTGTCTCTCAATTTGCAGTACGGAGTGCCGCTCGAGGTTTTAGTTGGAAAGTTCACGCATTCTCGATTTGAACCTGCAGGAATGACACAAAATCAAGAAATCCCGATGGTGAAATCCTTGATGGATTATTTGGGTCGTTGGATGGCGCTTAAGTTTTTACCGCGTGAAACGGCCAAGAAATATCACAATGCGGATTTGGTGGATCGTGCGTATGAAGAAGGCACGCTCGCCAAACGAGATTATTCTCATTTGCAGGAAAATTTTGAGAAAATGGTGGAATCCATTCATGAACAACGTCCAATAAAACCCGGAGGGTTGAAGACGGTTTCGGAAGCGCCTTGCGGGGAAAAAATAGCCGTTGGAGTGAGCGTTTCTCCATCGATTAAAACGGTAAAATCCGAGGATGGAGCCGTGACTCTGGAGCAACTTGAACGTTTGCAAAGCAATTTGTCGCTTCGTCTCAACAATGAAGATGCGCCGGTGTGTACCACGTGCGGCGATGTGATGACGCGGAATGGGAGTTGCTATAAATGTTTGGGGTGCGGGGAGACGAGCGGGTGCTCATAAATACGAAAGGGGCATAAAAAAGAGAGACAACACGGAAGTAAAAATAAAAAGCTCTCAAACTCCGTTGCTCGTGATATCTATTTTGCTAACCGCTGACTTTGAAATAGGTATCAAAGGGAAGGGTATACCCTTTTTTACGAGCAACGAAGTAGGAGAAGATCCGCCTGACCTTCATGAATTCTCTTAGGTTGGAGGACCCGTACCATGCAGAGTACGTAAGGGAAAGACATGAAGGCAGGCGGAAGAGAAAGAGGATGGTCGGCACCTGCTCGAGAGAGCGAAGGTGGAGATGTAGGAGACGCTCCCGATCTCGGGCAGGGCCGACCATTAGGGTTCATTGCCGAACAACAAGGATTAAGCTTTTTAATCCCTCTTCTTCGGCAACGAATCAAATTACTTCCGTGTTGTCAAAACTCCGGCCCAACGAGAGACAACACCGCTCGCGGCTCATCTCGATTTCGAGAGATACCAACGCGAAGGCGTGATCCACTCCAAAGGCGAAGCCCGGTCGATCCCGGGGAAAAAGGGCTCATGCGCCAATTAATTTTTTGGCTTACTTGAGCCGTTTTTCCCCGAAATTGAAAAAGGGGATTATTGTAGTCCGGAAATAATTGGCGTCAAGTTTTTCGTAATAAAAGGGTCGGAAATGGGTTATTTAAGACGAAAACGAAGGACTCGTATTGACAATTTATAATTTAATGTTATCTTGTCTCCCTTTATCTTTTCATCAAAAATATTAAATGAGTGTTGATATTGTAGTAGTGGACACTTCTTCTGATTGGGGCAGGAAGGGGAGTGAACTAGTATCTGCAAGAATAGAATTGCCAAAGACTATTTCCTCTATTGCTGACGCCTTTGGAAAATTGATGGTTAGTGGAGAAGGAGAAGGCCTTCCTGTTCCTTCTTTGACCCCTGATGATCAGTCTTTAAAGGAACAAGTGTTACGCGGAATAGATATTTTATTTATACGTTCTATGATTGATAGATTCCGAGTTTTGGCAGAAGAGAGATTAAAAAAAATACCAGATGAGGCAACAATTCTATCAATCCCAAAAACTATAGAGGCCGTTGAATGGGATTTGGTTAGAGTAAGGATGGATAAACATTCTGTCCGGGAAGAAATAAGAACAATATTAGGAGGAAAAATGGGGGAGATCGATCGAAAAAAGGACTCGGATTTCCGTCTTTTAAGATCTTTGGTGCATGAAGTGATGGAAATACCAGCGGTAATGGATTCTTTGAGTCAATTTCAATCTGTTCTTGATCAGATGGAATCTAAATGGGTGAATTTTCGAAAAACGAGAGATGGGATGGAGACGTTGGAGCGGGAGGTTGATGCCCCGATGGAGTTAAGGACAAATATTGTTCGATTAAGCCTCGCGTTGCTTGGACATAATGGAGAGATGACTCCCGCTTTTGCAGGGAAATTTTCACGAATAAAAGGGATGAGTTCTCTTACATGTGAAAAATTTCAAGAGTGGTCGGCAAAAACTTTTTCAAAAGTATCTACATTAGTAATAGAAAAGGGCAGTGCTATTGCTGCAGCTCAGGGAGCAAGGCTCGCGGCGGCATTTATAAACAAAATCCTTAAAAAAGGATCTGCCGAAGAAATGAAATTGGAATTTTTTGCTACAGCCAAGGAAGCAGGGCTCCCGGATGCATTTATAGAAAGAATTTCCGAAAAAGAAGCTGCCGAAGAAATGGTAAATGAACTTAGAATCGCAGTTGCGGAATTTGCTCTTGCTGAACCCATCGCAGTAGAGAAGGCGGCATCTATTAAAATCCCTCCCATAAAGTCTTATCTTGATATTTGTGTCCCTGACGAAACAAATCCATTAATGCGTGTTGCTTTTAATCCGTTTTTTTTAAGTGAAGCTCAAGAGGATAGTACTCCCGATTTTATTTTTGGGGCTATGGAATTCCCAGGGATGGAGCTCACTCCTATTTATTTTGAAATTCGGTTTGATGATCCCGAGAGTCCCGAGGTTCGAATTTTGTCCCAAACGTTTCCTTTAAGTCATGAGGTTAATTCTGTTGACGAGGATTATGGTCGTTTTACAGATTTGATTCGAATAATTTTTGGCCAAATTCAAATACGAAGCGGTGAAAACGCGAGATTAACTTTTGCTCATGAAACTATGAGACGAGCTTATGAAAAGGAGCCTGAACCGAAAGCCCCCGACGCTATCAAAACAGTGGGAGTTAAAGTTAAGCCCACAATTTATTCTTTGGGTGAAATTAGGGTGATGAGTGAAGAGATTGATAAGAAAATGACAGATTCTCGGTTTTGGGAAGATATTGTTGTTCGGGTGAATCAAGCCAGGAGTTTTTCTGTGCCTTTTGATATTCAAACTGCTTTTAAACCCAGACCTGAGAGTCCTGGTATAACGGTGCGTACGGCTGGAAATTTGGACGGGACTTTTAGAGAGGGACAACAATTTGAAGGGTGTATTTTTATTCAAGGGTTGACAAAAGATCAAGAATTTTTGCAAATTCGAGGAGATTTGAGTACGAAGACATTAAGGGTTGAGTGTGATTCTTCTCCTCGATTTGATGGAGAAGGGAATGTCACGCGTTTGCGATCGGTTTGGCTTCGGGCGATTGCGGCGATGAAAAGTGCGTTTGAGGAAAATGGGTGGACAGTGGGGTTTAAGAGACTAAAATTCCCGGAATTACCAGATAGTGATCCTTGTTCTGAAGCTTTATATTTGGCAGTTCCTGTTTTCGATGAGTCGTGGCGCGTGGATCATAGGGAAGAGTTTGTTCTTGAAGATCCATTAACGTTTTTAATAGAAGTGATTCAAAGAAAATTACGAGGGATTAAAGAAGAACGTATAAAGTCCACGAAAAGCACTGTGAGCTCCGGTGCAAAAGCAGTAGCAACAGAGGGCCTAAAAGATGAAAAAAAGATTGTCTATCCTCCTGCCCGTGTTTTTGTTCGAACGCCTTATTCTGACCCGGAGGCTAGAAAAATAGCGAAATTACAAGAGAGTCAAGGAGCGGGTTCGTTGGATGGACAGGGGGGCGCTTGACTTTTATGGCTTTAATGTTACTATTTTTTACTAATTATAATTTAAATGATTTATGGCTCCTAACGAACAACCAGGACAAGGTGAATCGGGTGAGGGTTGTGTGGGAAACGGCTCAAATGGCGTCTCTTCTCAGGGGATGGCCTCTGATTTAACTATGAATTTTTTAAGGAGATCTTTGTCGTTGGAAGAATCGGAAAACATAGATGATGGTGGTCATAATGAATTTTCTGACGACTCTAATACCGATGTTTCTCCTAGGCCCTCTTTAGCGCTTTCAACTGCATTGGTTTGTGCAAAAGAATGTATTCCCGAAGGATTGGGCGCTTCTAAAAATCGATTGCATCTTGAAGCTCGATTGACTCAAATAAATACTCTTATGTTTGGGAGTGGCGGGCCGTTTGAAAACATTAGTCCCAATGGGAATCTGCAGCCTTTAGTTGAAAATGTAGATTTTTGTACAAAATTTGATGATAGCATGAAGAAGTTGGGAGCCATTTTGGGGGCCCAAGATGTAAGTAATCCTTCTACTAATAAAAGGAAAGCAAGACGGTCCAATTTTTTCAGAGGATTTGCTTATTATAAAGATGAAAAAATAGACAGTCTGACAAAAGGACAATATGTGGCTCCGGATTATGTGAATAAAGCTTATGATGATTATCTTTTCCCCGCTTATCGTACCTTGGTTGAGTTTAAAGAACGATTTGATAAAGCGTGTAATATTGATAAGGGAAAAACCAGAGTTGTTACGCAGGCAGTCCCTAATGGGGCTCTTGCTGGATTGGAAAGTAAGGTTGTTCTTCCGAAAAAAGCTAGGGTTGCGATGGAAGAGGATACGCCGTTAGATTCTGATACAGATGGTCTACTTGTTGTTGCGCCGAATGTTATGGTCGATGAGAGGACGGGAGAGGAGGTTGCCGTTTTCGGAGAAGAAACTTTTCGCCCGACAGGGTCGTCTCTTGTTAGTCAACGACAAGAATCGGCTGCCATGATTGTGGCTCATTTTAGAGAGCCTTTAGAGGGTGAGGTTGTCGAAAAAGGGGAAGCCCAAAAAAAAATTATTGCACTTAAAACAGAAGTTTTGGCTTTGCTGGGAAAGGTTTTATTAAAGGCTCAGTCATTGAATAATAAAGTAGAGATGATTGAAAGTATTCGCGCATCCGCATTATTTTTGATGGAGTTGAATCCCAAACAAATATCAGGATGGAAAAATGATGAAAAGATTCGGGGAATTTTGTCGGACGAATGGAGAACAATAGATAAAAATACGTTAAAGGTTCAGGTTGCGGCATTGATTCTAACGATCACAAGCTATTTGGGACGAATTTTTAAAAGAGATGATTCTTTTACCGCATTGGATTTTTCTCCTGAAAATCTTTCGATTCAATTGCAGGATTTGAGGACATTGGTCGAAAGCATTGCTCCATTGTATGAAGCATTTGAGAGAAATTTATCGTTGGAAAATAGGCTTGCGACTGAACAACAAAAAGAGGCAATGTTGACTTTTTGTTCTACGGAATTGCCTCGTTTAATTGAGCGTATTAATAATGTTATTTTTTTGAAGGCTCAGACAAAAAGATTTACTACCGCACTATATGATGTAAAGCTGGGTTCCTTTGGGAATTCTGGTGCGCCAGTAAATGCCGGTGGTCCGGGAGAGGTGCCGTCAACAGGGGGGGGGGCTTCTGCTGAAGTGAGTAGTAGTCATGGTGGGAGTACTGCCGTTGGTTATGAGGCTAATTTGGGGACTGGTGTGTTAGCTTTTGCTCGAAACCAAGTCGCTGCTGCGCTGCAGGAGAGTCTTTCATCTGCAGAGGCAACACCGGATGTTTTGGCTTCATTGAAATCTTTGATTGCACAAGGTGTGGCAGCTTTGGAATCAACGGATGCGTCGGAGGGAGCAGCGCAAAAAAGAAAGGTTGCTTTGGTCGGCTTTTATACCTTGTTTGCTCAAATGCGTGAGGAGGGGAATCCTTTGAATGCCTTATGGGTTTCGGCGAACGGGGATACGGCGATTGAAGAAAAGGGTGGATTTTTAGCTTCAATGCCTACTGCAGGGACTGCTTGTGAAATAGCCGAATATTTGGGACAGCATATTCAGGAAATGATTGATTTAGTGGGATTTTTTGACGGCGCGCTTCCGGAAGATTTAGCATTACTTGGAACACAACAGGTGTTTGCAATGAGCCCTGCATTGGGCTCGATTCAGGAGGAATTTGATCGTGAAGCGATTGAAATTGTTCCCGTCGCTGTTCAAGCTATAAATGTTAATGAATCACCACAGGGTGGTGTTGCGGATTTGATTCAGCCGGCTCCACCTACGGGTGAAACGGCTGCAAATAGCGGTAGTAGTACCGTAGCTATTAGTTTTTCTGGAAATGATCCTATTACAAGTATTGCCTTAGAGGTTGATAGTGCCTCTTCCGCGGTGGTCCCTTCAAAACGTAATGGCTCGAAATTTGGTCGATGGGGGAGAAGGATTGCTCTTGGCGTTGTTGGCCTTCTTGGTGCTGTTGTTGCCGGGAAAGCTTTAATTGATCTTTTTAATAAAGGTGAAGGGGAAAAAACCGAAGATATTGCATCGAATTCCTTTGTCGGGCCTGTACCTCCCACGGAAACGGAAGCTTCTACTGTTTTTTCCGAAAGAGCCGATGCAGGTATTGTTGCTGAGCCAACTCCAGGACCAAAACAACCGAGCCTCGTTATTATTTCTGAAGTCCCTCAACAATATTCTTCTGGTGCTAGTGATGTTTCCGCTTCCATGCCTTTGCCCAGGCCGGGCGTGTATGCCCTTTCCGGGACAGACATGCCTGCAACAGGGACTACTTTTACAGTTGATCGCGTCAGTAGTATAGGCATGGGACAGAGAGCTTCTTTTGATCTAAGTCAGTATTTGAGAGTCTCGGCTGCGGAGGCTACATGGATGGTTCCTAATGCGGATAAGCCGAATTTTTCTTTAAGCACAACGTTTAATTCTTTTGGACGATCATTGAGTGAAATGCTGATTTCCAATGCGCAAGCGGATGAACATGTTTGGCAATATTATTTAACATTGGGTACTCCTTTTTATCCTAAAATTTCTTATTCGACCCCTGTCTCCGTGGCTTTAAATGAGGTTTCTCCTTCTCTTGATATCCACCAAGGTTCCACGGTGTGGGGTTTGGCCCATGCGGCTTTGGGAAAAGAGGCGAGCGATGCAGAGGTGAATTTATCGGTCAAAAATAAATTGAATGCTTCACAAGCATTGCTCAATGAAACATTAAAGCCGGTGTTGGACAGTCGTAAGTTTTTTGATGAAGCGAGGACCACATTGGTGACAGATCATCCCGAATGGGAATGGAATGTTCCGAATACGGTTCACACGGTTCGAGGGCTTCAGAATTTGGGGACTTCGGAATCCAAAGAAATATTTAATCAAATGGCAGCCTTGCGTTTGACGGTTGGTGATTTGCAAACCATGTTTGAAGCAGGAGGTAAAAAGGCAGTAAGTACTCCAAGTACTCCGACAGCGCCTTCCGGAGGAGTAGTCACTCCGGTTCAGCATGAAAATAAAGGCGGTGATCAAGGTATGAACATGCCTTCTTCGGACGGAGCTTCTTCTTCGGCTACGGCTTCGCTTGATTTCGGAGATGGAGAGGATGAAGACGAGGAACTTCTTCTCGATGATGATGATGATTTTGAGCTTACGGAGGATATGATGGAATCGGATGATATTGAAGAATTTGCCATGCCCATTCAAGGAACCGGAGGATTCGATGCTCCGATAAATCATACGCTCGCCATGAAAGCCGTCCGAGAAAAAGCTAACGCTCGTCAGTTGCGAATGGAAGGAGCTCGAACTCCGACTGATGTTGAGAAAGCCGTACAAGAAGCGGTCAATAACTCTATGAAACCGACCGGTTTGGCGGACACGCTGGGAGGATTTGTTCCTTCGCGACGCCCGCAAGCTCGACGCCAGAAGACGACTCGAGTTTCTTAAAAGCTTTAGCTGCACCCCGGCACAAACATCCACAACAAGATCAATTCCCCGTTTTTATAAACGCGTAAATTGGGGCCGTTTAAGATGGCGATGGTGGAGCCGTCCGAGGAGATTTTTGCACGTACACTCCATATGGTTTTGAAAGGAGTGGAGAAGCTTAAAAGACTGAGGGTTTGCGTATCGCCGCTGGCATAAGTGATTGTCACGGTCTTGGTTTTTGTCGTATCTGTAGACCATGAAACCACTTGGCTGTAGTCGGTCCTATTGTCTTGG
This sequence comes from Candidatus Gracilibacteria bacterium, assembly GCA_041658685.1. Lineage (NCBI taxonomy): Bacteria > Candidatus Altimarinota > Candidatus Altimarinota bacterium. The sequence goes on from JBAZZS010000003.1 coordinate 193,912, forward strand.
CTTGGAAATGAGGTGTATTCCCAGATTTCCCCGCTTCCGGTATTGGGGTCGTCTCCGATGTAAAGCGTTGTCCCATCCAAGGCCACGGCTTCTTGGTCTCCTTCTCCCAGATCGTATTCTGCTGGGCTTCCGGAGGCATCGTTGAGCAAGGTCCATGTGGTTGGATTTTCATAATCATCCACTTCAAACAAGGCTAACGAATCATAATAATCGTAAACCGTGTAAAAAACTCCTTCCTCATAATACAAGCCCGCAATGTCCGTATACCCCAAAGGAGAATCGATGACACTGACTAAGCGTACGCTCCCTTGTTCTCCGGTTTCAAAAACATACACGTCGCCGTTGTATTGCAATCCTGCGTAAAAATAGCCTTCCGCATAGGTCAAAGCCTCTAGCCCTTGGTTGCTGCTTTCGCTGACCATGTAATCTCCCAAATACCATTCGTTTCCTGTGGCGGTTCCGGTAGTGGGGTTGATTTCGATGATGGTGTTCGGTTCTTCTTTTCCTGCGTACAAAAGTCCGGTTTCTCGATTTACAGTCAATCCCTCGAGGTCGCCACCGATGTAATAACTGAATTTATCGCTTCCATCGAGACCCATTTTCCATAGATAGCCGTCATCGCTGACGATCCATAATTGACCGTCGTACACGATGGCGTCGCTGGGTTCGGTGACGGAGCCGCTGTTGATGTCGGTTCCGGCGGAGCAAGGGAAGGCCAGTGCCGCATTTGTTGTCGGAATAGAGAGGACAAGCGTTAATAAAAGGCTTGTAACTGAGATTTTAGCGAGAAATTTGCAAGGAGACATAAGGTTAAGTTAAAGGATACCTCTCTTGGAGAAAGGGAAGTTAACATAAGAGAAGCTCAGGCTCAAGCCAAAATTAAGGTATCGGCTAGATGGACCACGTTAAAACGCAAACGCCGTTCATGTAAATATATAAAGTTCTCCAATCCAAAACGAGAAGGGCGTGAGAATCCGAAGTGATACCGGTGCGAACTCTCGAATAGGCTGCGGTATAGGTAATGGATTGTGTGTCACCGCTCGCGTATACCACGGAAATGGTTTTTGGAGAACGGATTATGGTTGCAGAGGAAATGGTGGTGTAATCCGGGGCTGCGGGTTCTGCGACTACGGGTTCAGCGGCTGCGGGTTCTGCTGTTTCTTCAGCTGCCGGGGCTGCTGCGGTTGTTGTGATGGTTGGGAATCCGGTGAATTTGTAAATGTATCCACCGTCATCCGCGACATAGAGATCTGTGCCGTTGAAGGCGAGCCCTTCCCAATTGGCATCCGGGGTTTGGTAGCGTACGTCTTCTGCTGCCCCATTTTTTAATTCAGTGAAGGAGGTAGGGGCTGTGGTGCTATTTACCGTAAAAAGAACAATGCGCAGATTGCTGTCGAATAAGGCGTAAAATGTCCCATCTTGGTAATAAAGCCCGGCGAGATCGGTGTAGCCTGCGTGAGGAGTCGTGAGTTTATTGAGATAGGTAAAGGAGCTGTTGTAAATGTAAACATCCCCGTCGTCTTGCATGCCCAAGTAAAAATTGGTGCCATCTGTGGTCATGGCTTCCACTCCTGCGCTGGTTGAAGTGGTGGTGATGGGGTAAGTGAGGCTGGTGTCCGAAAGATTCCAATAACTCCCGGTTAAAGATCCTGCCGAGGTGGCTGAGGTGCTGGTATTGGGGGTTACTTTATATACGATGGCCGGATATTCATTCACCACATAGAGGTAACCGTCTTTTTGAGTGAGCCCCTCGAAATCTCCTCCCAGATAAGAGGATATTTTTCCTGTTCCATCGAGACCCATGCGCCAGAGATAACCATCATCACTGACGATCCAAAGATAGCCGCCATAGACCAAGGCGTCGCTGGGTTCGGTGACGGTTCCGCTTCCGCCATTGATGTTAGTGAGGGTGGAAGAGCAAGGCCACGCCGAAGAGGCGAGGGCTATGCCGCTCACCGCAAAGATCCCGATAAGGACCGCGAGTAGTTTGAGTGCATTTTTTGAAATGTTTTTCATAAAGAAAAAGTTAAAAGATTAAATTTTTATGAAATCTTATTCAGAGTAACATGCGAATTTGAATTTTATTAAAAAGAAAGCTTGCGCGATTTGAGTTTTTCTTATTTGATAAAAATTGAGATTTATATTTTTTATTTATTTTCTTATGTGGGATGTTTTATTGGACGCGCTTATCGATACGGCAAAAACCATTCCGTTTTTGTTGGTGATTTATGTTTTGATTGAAGTCGTTGAGTATCGATATGGTAAAAAAATAAGAGAAAAAGTTCAACAAGCGGGTCGGGCCGGGCCGGTGATTGGGGCTGTGGCCGGGAGTTTTCCTCAGTGCGGATTTTCTGTGTTGACTACCGCGTTGTACACGCAACGTTTGGTGACCATCGGGACGTTGTTGGCGGTTTATTTATCCACGTCCGATGAAGCCATCCCTGTGATTTTGTCTCAGCCCGGTGCGGCGAAATTGATCCTTCCTTTGATTTTAACAAAGATTTTGATCGCTGTTGTGGCCGGGGTTGCCATTGATTTTATTTTTCGAAAACACAATCAAAAAATATTGGCGCACATTGAAGCGTATGCGCATGGGGAGGACGAAGCGGATCATAATCATGCTTGTGTTGTGGAAGAGTCTGCGTGTTGCGGGCATTGTTTGGATGCGAGCGCGAGAAAATTTAAATTGAAAGAATTATTTTTTCATCCGCTCATCCACACGATGAAGATTTTTGTTTTTATTTTGGGGATGACCGTGTTGCTCAACGGTGCGATTTTTTGGATGGGAGAAGAGGCGTTTGCTCGATTGTTTTCCGGGCATGTTTTATTTCAACCGATTTTGGCTGCGTTGATCGGTTTGATTCCCAATTGTGCGGCGTCGGTTGCGATCACTCAGTTGTATTTGACCGGGGCCATCACCTATGGAGCGATGATTTCCGGGCTTTGCGCAGGAGGAGGGTTGGGGCTTTTGGTTTTATTTCGAGAAGAAAAAAACAAGAAAGATGTGTTTAAAATTTTGGCGTTGTTGTTGGGCGTGAGCGTGGTGGCGGGATGGGGGATCCAGTATTTTCCCTTGTCTTAATCGAGGAAAAACGAGGAGAATGGGAGTATGAAAGTCCCTTCGCAAAATCATTATTGGCAATTGCTCAAAGCCTTGTGGCGATTTTCGCCCGGGCGGCATGGGATTGTGGTTGTGACGTATGTTTTGTTTATTTTGGCGAATATGGTGACCATGATGGAGCCGTTTGTGTTTGGGTTGTTTATCAATTCGGTCCAAGAGGGGGGGCCTGACCTTTTGAGAAAAACCGTTTTTTATTTGGGGTTGTATGCGTTGTTGGCCATGGTTTTTTGGGTTTTTCATGGCCCGGCTCGAATTTTGGAACGACAAACCGCGTTTCATGTGTCCAAGCAATTTCATGACTATTTGTTTAAAATTTTATTAAAACTTCCTTTGGGTTGGCATAAAGATCATCATTCCGGTTCTGTGATGAGCCGAGTGAAAAAGGCCACGCATGCGATTGCCAGTTTCGCGGATGAAGGATTTATTTTTATTGAAACCATTGTGCGGTTTTTGTTTTCGTTGATTGCCATTTTTTTATTGTTGCCCAAGTTTGGAGTGTTGTCGATTTTGATTGGTGTTGGCGTAGTGGTGGTGATTTTTAGATTTGATCGCGTGTTGGTGCGCAACACGGAAAAAATCAATGAATTGGGGCATGATGCGGATGCGACTTTTTATGATTATATTGCTAATATTAAGACGGTGATCACGTTGAGGTTGGGGCGATTGGCACGGGGAGTTTTTTCGACAAAGTTTTTTAAGATTTTCCCGGTTTGGAAGCGCAATAATGTTGTGAATGAGGCCAAATGGTTTTGTGTGAGTGTGGGGCTTACGATTATGAATTTTGCCATTTTATTTTTTTATATTTACGACAAAATTTCGGCCGGTGAGGTGATTTTGTTGGGAAGTTTGATGGCGCTGTATCAATACACGGATCGATTCGTGAATGTATTTTTTAATTTGGCGTCGCAATATGAACGGTTGGTTTGGTATCACACAGACTTGCGCGCGATTGATGGGATTGAACATGCCTATCGTCAGCTCCCACCACGAGTTCGCGAGGAAGAAGAAACAGTTCAGCATTTTCAGCTCATTCAAATTCGCAATTTATTTTTTCGCTATCAAGATGAAAAACAACGTTCTCATAATATTGAAAAGGTTCATTTGGATTTGAAGCCTGGCTTGAAAATTGCCTTGGTGGGGGAGAGCGGGAGCGGAAAAAGTACGCTCATGACTTTGCTTCGCGGGTTGCATGACGTGGATCGAGTGAACGTGACTATCGATGGCAAGCGATTTGATTCGTTGCGTGCGATTTCGTCCATGGTGACGTTGATTCCGCAGGATCCCGAAATTTTTGAAAATACAATTGAATACAATGTGACGGCCGGGATTTCTCACACCAAACAAGGGGCGCTGGAGATGTGTCGGCTCGCGCGTTTTGACAAAGTGGTGGCGCGTTTGCCTAAGGGGCTTAAGACGCATATTAAGGAAAAAGGCGTGAATCTTTCGGGTGGAGAAAAACAGCGCTTGGCCCTGGCGCGCGGATTTTTTGCAGCACGAGAAAGTTCGATTTTGCTTTTGGATGAACCCACGAGCAGCGTGGATTCGCGTAATGAAATGATGATTTACCAAAATTTATTTGAAACGTTTGGGGATCGGTGCATCGTATCTTCCATCCATCGGTTGCATTTGCTACGACTTTTTGACGTGATTTATGTATTTGAACAGGGGAAACAAGTGGCGCAAGGCAGTCTTGATCAGTTGTTGAAGACGAGTGAGTTGTTTCAGAAAATGTGGAGAATTTATGGATCCAAATCTTCTTCAAAATTACCGCCAATGGTGTCGCGGGCCCAGATATAAACTTCGAACACAGCCGAGTAGAGCCCCAGGACTTCTCGAGATTTGAACCCGGTGGAATTGAGGTAGGGTTGGAGGGTGGCGGAGTAGCCGGTGCTTTCAATGCCGAGCGCATGACAAGTGAAAATGGCACGGGGGAGGTGATAGCCTTGAGAGATGAGAATCGCGTGGTCTACACCCCACAGGGTTTTGGCGCGCAAACAGGTGGAATACGTGTTGAGACCGGCGTAATCGCGATAAATGAGGTTTTCCGGGATGCCTTGATCCACCAAGAATCGGTACATGGCATCGGGTTCGTTGTAGTTTTCGAATCGGTTGTCTCCGGATACGAGAATTTTATCAATAATTCCCAAATTGTAGAGTTCGGTTACGGTGAGGAGGCGGTCTTTGAGCATGTCGCTGGGGGTCCCATCACTTTTAACGCCGGCCCCGAACACAATGGCGATTTGGTTCGAGGGGATTTGAGCGGAATCAAGATAGATGTGGTTTTTTCCGTAATCGAGGATTAAAAGAGGGGAAATCAAGAAAAGCAGAAAAAATAGGCTCAATACAATCAGGGTTGTTTTGATGATTTTTTGAAAGGGATTTTTGAAATGGAAACGCATGGGAAGAAAAGAAAAGTGACTTTAAAAATAGTCCAATAAGCGTGGATTTTACAAGCTTAAATTTCAATGAACAGGAGATAGATTTTTGTTTTGGGCTTGCTAATAATTTGAATTGCTCTATACTGTATTCAGTTTGATTTCTTCAGCGGGCTTAGTTTCTCTTAGAGCATCTTAAATAAGGCATAAGGGATGAGGCATCCAAGAGGGGTCAACATTTTATCCTTTTTTCTTTATTTGTATGGCTAAAAAGCTTTACGTTGGAGGACTTCCGTACCGAACCACGGACGAAGAACTCAAAACCACATTCGCAGCCGCTGGGACAGTCGAGTCCGCTGTTGTGATCACCGATCGTATGACCGGTCGATCTAAGGGTTTTGGTTTCGTTGAGATGGCGACTGAGGAAGAAGCCCAAGCTGCTATTGAAATGTTCAATGGCAAAGACCTTGGCGGTCGAAATATCACCGTCAACGAGGCACGACCTCTCGAAGAGAGACCTCCTCGCCGCGAACGACGCTTCTAATTCGTTAGAACGTTTTACGTCGACAAAGAGCCGCTTCCCGAAAGGGAGGCGGTTTTTTTATAAAAAATGCGAGGGAGGTAGGTTGTATAAGATTCCAAAAAATGGTATAATTTTATGAAAAATTAAAGAATTAAATATGGTTGAAGAGGTTTATCCAACAGAAGAAATAGTCGAGGTGGGGGGGAGGCGTTTTTTTGTGGAATATAAACAAGCGCGTCAACATCTCCCAAATGGAGCTTTTGATTTTTTATGTCAATATGGGACAGGAGTTGTTAATGAGAATGATGGTAAATTTTATAAGGCGTGTGAATTGAGAGAGATGGAGATTTTAAGAAATGAACAAAGAGAAATTGTTGCGATCAGTTCGTATTCAACATATTCAAATACTCAAGGTCTTGTGTTGGAACTGGTGGTGGTTCATGACGATTATAAACGAACTGGTTTTGGCTCTTTTTTAGGAGAACGTGTGATTCGTCATTCTTTGGAAGGACAATCTTCAGATCAATTGACTACGGTTGAAGCGACGGCTCGTTCCAAAGATGGATCTCGTCTACTGCATGCATTGAAGAGAAAATTTGGTGATCGAATTAGAGTGGAAGTATTTGAGGATTTTCATTCTAAAGTAACTTGTTTGGATTTACCCGATGAGGTTTCTATTTGTTATCCTACTGATGAAGATGAGGATTTTAATAAGGAAAGTTTGGCCCCTTTTGTGCAGCGTTGGATTGAGGGTTGTTATGGATCTCTCCCTGAAAATCAGAGGGTGCCCTTGGAGCAAGAAATGATCACAAGATTGGAGGAGCTTTTAGCTCAGGATCATACTTATTTGCTTGTTAAAAAAGATCCATCTCGTGATGTTATGGCGGTTTCATCTTATCGGATTTGTGGAATGGATGACGATCAACCTCTTGTTGAGTTGTTTGTATATGTAGATCCTTTGGCGGCTGATAAATCGCTTATGACAGATTTTTTATTGCAAGATTTGGAAAAAGAAATTCTTGAAAGAGAAAAGATTTATCCTGTTTTGGGTATTGCGAGTGTGGATGCGCAATTGATTGATCTTGCACAAGAACTTAGCTTTCAAACGGTTTCTCCAGAAATTTATGCTTCAAAAATGCATTTCCCAGTATCTGACGTTAAAACAGGGCAAACATTTTTAGTGAGAGAAGTAGGGGAGCCTGTCATTTACCAATAACAATAAGTTGCCCGCACGCGGCCTCGATGTCATCGCCTTTGCTGCGGCGGATGGTGGTGGTGACTCCGTGTTTTTCGAGGTCGGATTGGAAGCGCAGGATCGAGGCGTTGTCTCCGGATTGGAAAATAGAGCCGGTGAAATTATAGGGGATCAAGTTGACGCGTACGTTTTCCGGGCCCAGGGCGTGAACGAGGGTGATGAGGGCTTTTGCGTCTTTTGTTGCGTCATTGATTCCCTTGAGAAAAACATATTCAAACGTGAGGTGATGTCGTCGATTGCCGAGTTTTTTTAGATAGGCGTGGCCCCATTTTGTTAAATCGTCGAGAAAAGTGTCGTAGGAAGTGGGAATCAGGCTTTTTCGGGTTTCGGAGATGGCGCTGTGGAGAGAAATGGCCAATCGGATGTGTGGCCAATCTGCGTCATTGAGCATTTGGTTTAACATCGGAATCAGGCCAACCGTGGACACGGTGATGCGTGTTGGGCCGAGATCGGTTTGGGCGAGAAGGGTGTTGAGGGCTTTTTTCATGTTTTCATAATTGGCAAAAGGTTCGCCCATGCCCATGACTACGATGTTGCTTATGCGGGGGGAAGATGAGGGGAGGGGGAGCTCACTTCGCTGACGCTTCGTGAGTGGGGGAGCGCACTCCGCTGACGCTTCGTGCGTGGTCTTCCAAAATCGATATTGGTCGATGATTTCATCGGAGTCGAGGTTGCGTTTGAGTCCCATTTTTCCGGTGGCGCAAAATTTACATCCCATGGCGCATCCCACTTGTGATGAGATGCAGATGGTCCATTCGCTCCGTGCATTGCTCATCAATACGCTTTCGATTTTTTCTCCATCATGGAGTTGAAGTACGGCTTTGGTGGTGTCGCCTTTGGCATTGGTTTTTAACGTTACGGCTTGGCACGTCATCCATGGAAATTCTTTTTTTAAAATTTCACGCATGGGTTTTGAAAGCGTTGTGACTTGATCGATGGAAGTGATGGTAGGATCAAAGAGTGCTTTTTCAATCTGTTTCCAGCGAAAAGCGGGTTCAAGAGGGAAAAGGGATTTAAAGGTTTGTTCGCGGGTCATATTTTATTGTTATAAATTGCCGATATCTTCGGCCCATAATTCAGGTTTCTTTTTAATGAAATTTTTCATTAGATTTTTGCATTCTTCCAGATCGAGATCAAAGACTTGAACGTCGTGCGATTCCATGAATTCTTTGGCTCCTTCAAAAGTTTTGGATTCTCCGGCATAAACTTTTTTAATTCCAAATTGAACAATGGCTCCGGCGCAAAGATAGCAGGGCATCAATGTGGAGTACAGGATCGTGCCTTTGTAGGATCCCACGCGTCCGGCGTTTTGCAAACAGTCGATTTCGGCGTGAAGAATTGGGTTCTTTTTTTGAACACGTTGGTTGTGCCCGCGCGCAATGACTTTTCCGTTTTTGACCAACACCGAGCCGATGGGAATGCCGCCTTGGCTGAGTCCGTTTTTGGCTTCCTCAATTGCGATGGCCATGAATTTATCCATATTTATTAGATTTATTGAGTTTTAAAAAGTGAAGTGAATTGGAATTTTTTACCATCAAACAGGCCTTGATCGCTGATTTTTAAATCCGGGATCACCAGCAGTCCCATGAAAGCCAAGGTCATAAAAGGCGCGTGCAAATGAGAGCCGAGCGTTTTGGCCATGCGGTCGATTTCAATGTAACGTCGGGCGACTTTTGCGTACGGATCGAGACTCATGAGTCCTGCGATTTTAAGGGGAAGTATAAGCGTTTTTCGTGGCGAGACCGCGCAAATTCCTCCGTGGTTTTTCAGGATGATATTTATGGCTTTGAGCAAGGATTTATCATCGGCTCCCACGGCAATCACGTTGTGTGAATCATGAGCAACACTGGAGGCAATGGCGCCTTTTTTAAAGCCGAAATTGTGAATAAAGCCCAAGGCTACGGGCTTGTTTTGATAGCGATTGATCACTGCGATTTTGAGAAGATCTCGGCCAGGATCGGAGACGACTTTTCCGTTTTTAATTAAGGGTTTTTCAAGTTTTTTTCGGGTGATGAGTTGGTGGTCGATGACATCGATCACGCGAATTTTTAGTTCATGATTTTTAATGAAATTTTTTGGGATGGGGATTTGTAAATCTTTTTCGGCTTTTGGTTTTGCTTTAAAATTATTGAGAGGTTTTAGGGGCGATCGTTTGATCAATGATTTTCCATTTTGAGCCACTAAATTCCCGCGAATGTAGGTTTTTAAAACATTAAAATGTTTTAGATTGTCCACGATAATAAAATCCGCAGAGTCGTTTTTTTGAAGCAATCCCACGTCGAGTTTGTAATGTTTGACCGGATTTACGCAAGCGGCGGTGAGGACGTTAAAGAGCGGAATGTTTTTTTTGAGTGCGCGTTTGATCAGGAGGTTGATGTGCCCTTCGACCAAATCATTGGGGTGTTTGTCGTCGCTGCACAGCATGCAATGGTCGGCATGTGTTTTTAAAAGAGTGACGAGTTCGTCAAAATTTTTGGCTGCGGAGCCTTCGCGAATTTGTACATAAACGTTTAATCCGAATTCCTCGAGGGCTTCTTCTCGTGTGAAACATTCGTGGTCTGTGGTGATGCCTGCGTTGATGTATTTTTTTAGATTTTCTCCGGTGAGGCCCGGGGCGTGGCCGTCGATTTGTTTTTTGTAGCGATGCGCGAGTTGAATTTTTCTCATGATTTCCGGATCGCGATGAATCACACCCGGCATGTTCATGACTTCCGCGAGATACCGGATGGATTTGAGCTTGAAAAGGTGTTCGATTTCTTTGGGGCCGAGTGTGGCGCCATTGGTCTCAAACGGAGAGGCCGGGACGCAAGAGGGTGCGCCAAAATAAAAATGAAAAGGAACTTTTTTGGCGTTGTTCAACATAAATCGCATGCCTCGAAGTCCGAGCACATTGGCGATTTCATGAGGGTCGGAAACCGTGGCCACGGTCCCGTGAGTGGCGGCGATGCGCGCGAATTCCGCAGGAGGGAGCATGGAGCTTTCAAGGTGGATATGGCTGTCGATCAGGCCGGGAAGGATATAATTTTTATAGCGTTTTTTGGGTTCGTAAAGGATTTCGACAATGCGTGAACCTTTGATTTTGAGTGTGCCGGGAAATATTTTTTTCTTGAGCACATCGACGATGTTTCCGGAGAGAGAGGGCATGGGAGGAAAATTATAAGGTCATTTCGGCTATTTGGGTCCATTTTTTCCCGCCATCCGTGCTTTCATAACGGGTTATGGGGCCTCTGTAATCGTTTAGATCGGGCATGATATCCACATAGAGAATTCCGTCTGCCGCAAAGAAACTTTCAACATCTTGTCCCTCTGAGGTGAAGAATTTTTTCCACGTATCTCCATTGTCTGTGCTGATCAGAATGCCGGTCCATTTTACTTCTGTATCGATTTGATCGATGAACGCGAATAACAGTGATCCGATTTGAATTGCGGTTTTGGCTTGGAATTGGTCGGAAGAGACGTCGCGCGGGAGGTTGTTGATTTCAAAATCCGTGAGAGTGACAAAGGGTTCGTCGGACGCGATGAGAGATTGTAGGGTTGAAAAATAATCGTTGCTCGAGTTTGTTTCGGTGGAGGGGGGCGGAGGTGTTTTTTTGGGTTCGGAAGATTGACAGCCGAAGACGAATAACAGAGTAAATAGGCAGAATATGATTGAGGGGATGGATCTTTTCATGAAAGAGGAGGGCGTTAAAAATGATTCCATCCAAAGTTTTACTTGAAAATGGTGTAAAAATCGATAGAATTGGTCCTTATTTTTAAATTTAAGGGATGAAACTGTCGTTGGAAGAAAATTTGCCTTTTTCAGAGGTTTGTCCGGGGTGTCCTGCTCCGTGCAGTCAAAATTATGGAGGAGAGCTTTGTGAACCGGCTAAAGCTTGGCCTTTGGTGGAAAGGGCTATTCGATTGGGATTTGATCCGTGGACAATCGGGGAACGTGATTTACGTTGGAGTGAGGATGGGTCGCATCAGTTGGAGCCTGCTTTTTTTGGACGATTTTCTCCGGACATGTCGTTTTCAAAGGCATGGGGAGTGCAAGATCGATTAAAAAAATATTGGGAGAGTGATCCCTTAAAACAATATTTGGAACGAAAATTAGCGATTGAAAGAGTTCTCTCTGGGATCGGGATTGAAGAGATGAAGATGCCGGAGGCTGTTTTTATTCGAGAAAAAGTCGGGAGTCATGCGTTGGGATGTAGAAGGCGTATGGATGTAGATTTGCAATGTTTTGGAGGTTTTTATCCCACATTTATTACTCCTGATTTTTTGATGAAAGTGTGGGAAAAATATCGAATGCAAATTCTTCAATGGCATTCGGTTTTGACCGTAAAGGGTGTGGCTGAAAATATGAGAAAATCATTTGAGCAATCAAGGGCCGGTTTGGCAATGCACTTAAAAGCAATCACTCCACCTTTTTCCCGGGGTTTATTTACGGCTTCATTTTATAGAGAGCATCAGTGTTTTCTTGGGTTGAGCCTTCTTGGGGAGGAGGATCATTCCAATTGGTTTGCGAGAGGAATTCCTTGGAATGAGCAGGGGATGCCTGCGGTTCCTTTTATGATGGCAAAAACGGAAGATTGGGAGAAAAGTGTGGGGCCGCAAAACCCGAAAGATCCGGATGATCCCAGTGGTTTTCGTGGAGCGGTTATGTTGGTGGATGGGAGGCTGATTTTTCGAGAAAAAGAGGCTCCTTTGACCGAAGAAGATGTTTTGGCTTTTGCCCTTCGATTTCAACAATTAAAAATAACGGGGGAAATGCCGAGAAATTTTTATGACAGGAGGATTATTGAGGTGCCAAGGCCCCGTATATCAATGCGCCCATGGACACACAAATGATGAGTAGAAAGGCGAACCCCACTCCTCGCATGAAATAATAAAGGCGGTTTGCTTTATTGATGAAATTTTTAAATTTCCCCCATTGAGATTTGAGGCCTGGGATGCTTTTGATCGCAAGTCGAAAGGCGATTGCAAGACCGATGATAACGGATGAAATATGTTTCAATGGCACATCCATTTTTTGGATGGGAGCGTAAAAGGCGAGTGACAGGAATGAAGCTAACCCGCCAAAACAAGACAAAAATCCTAAAATAGTCCATCCCCATGCCGTGCGCGGGTCGGATTGTTTTGCGCTGGAGATCGGGTCGAGGGGGGAGGAGGAAGAAGTTGGGGATTGCGGCGTTGGAGGGAAGTTGAAAGGGGACATGGGGCTGAATTTAATGGATGACGTAGAATAAGATAGCGGAAAGAATTGGGATGAGAGGTGGTTTTGCTTGACGTTTTGATTTTAATGTTTTATTTTTTTATTCTTATTTTTTGTTTAAATTTCTTGCTTAAATCTTTTTGTGATTTTTTTTCCCCTTCCATTGAAAAACCGATTTATGATCGTTATGTCGATGCGACTTTGTTGGCTTGTAATGGGAGTAGATCGAGAGATGTTTTGTCCCCGCAGATGCAGATGCAACTTAACGATGGATTGCCTGTGGCGCGATGGCTTGCGGATCAAATCCCAAAAGGAAGTGCGCTTTTAGATGTTTTTTCGGGGCTTGCTTCCAAGCCAGGGCCACTTGTTTTAGCGGATCATGTTTCGAAATTAACTACGGTTAATAATGATCCAGCTATTCAAGCAATATTGGATCAAATGGTAATTACTTTGAATCTTCGTGAGCGTGTTGATATGATTTTTAAGACTTTGGGTTCATCTGATATTGGTTTTTTGCCTCGTTCCAACCATGTCACTTTAGTTTCGACGGGGTTGGCAACTCCTCCTCAATATAGAGGAAACCACGCTTTTTTCCCCGGAATGACGAGGTTAGGTCTTCCTCAAGATTTAAATTTGTTGCAGGTACTTCCTTTATTAGGTGGCGATTCCGGTCAAAGGTTGTATTTAGTGGAGCCCCATGATCAACGCGTAATTGAGCAGGTCTCTCGATATGTTCGTTCTGAATTGAGCCGATCCGGTACGGGATGGACGGTTGCAAAAGATTGGGAATTATTGGGATCAAAGCATCATATTGGGGCGGTTTTTGAGCGGGAATGATTTTTGGAAGTTTTGGGTTGATTGCGCTATAATCAACTCATCGTTAAGTGAAAAGGATTTTTAATTTTTATTTTATCTCGTATGTCTCTTGATATTTGTTCCAGTGCGTATTATTTAAAGGTGGGGAATCGGGTCATTGATAAAATCACCAGCGAGTACAATCCGCCGCGGTATTGGTTTCGGTTGAAAATTTCCGCAAAAGGACGTGCACATCATCAAGTCACGGGCTCCATTCACAGTTTTTTTTGGCACAACTTTCGGTTGGTGAAGGATTTTGATCCCATTGTTTTTTTGTGGCTCAATGAGCCGTTGCAATCGGGCTCCGGGGAGCATCAGACCGTTCAATATTTTAAGCCGGATATTTCCTCGGGTAGAAATGAGTTGGCCGGATTGATGCACGTCAAACTCCCGATGAAACCCGTGGATCCTGCGATTCCTCTTCCTCCTGAAAACATCCCGGATTCCGCATTGCCGGAAGTGGAATTGGATCAAAGTTTGAATGAGCCGCAACATATTCGCAAGCGCCGCGCGTTTCCGTACGGGATTTATTATGTGAAGATTTTGGTGACGGACAATGAAGGCAATCAAGCCAAGAAATTTTTTAAAGTTTGGGCGTTTCGAGATGCGAGTAAGTGCAAGATTCGCAGTTCGCGTTTTTATGAACGCATGATGTTGAAGTTGAAATTGTTGTTGCCGCCTTTGTAATTTTTGATATGACGCGAAAAAATAAACCCCTCCTGTCCGATGTTTTGCTGTTTTATATGCATGCCGGGCTTTTTGCGTTTTCGGAAATCATTTTTTTGTTTTCATTACCGATTTTGTTTTGGAATAAAGAATTTTCGTTGAGTTTTATCTTTGCGTTTTATGCCTTGGCCGCGTTGCCCGGGTATTTTTTGACGGCACGTATTGTTCATTACATCACCAAGATTGGAATAAAAAGCATCTTTTTATTGGGGATTTTTCTTTATATTTTATTGGGGGTTGTGGTGCCGTTTATTGAAGTGGACAATATGTGGTGGGTGGTTGCATTTTTTTTATTGGCTTTGCAGGCGCTGTGTTATTTCCCGGCGCGGTATCTTTGTTTTTCGGAAATCATTTCTCGAAAAACCATTGGTATGCAGGCCGGAACGTTAAATGCGGTGATGCTTTTGTCGCGCACGGTTGCGCCGATTGTGGCCGGAGTGCTCGCGGTTTGGACTCAATTCAATAATGTTTTTATTTTTGGAGTCGTGATGATGGGGCTTTCCATGATTCCTGTTTTACTCATTCGGACTCAAGTGCAAACACATTTTGATCCCGTTGCGTTTAAGACTATGAGCAAACATTCGATTTTTAAAAGTACGCGCTGGGCGTATGTGGCGGATGGGATGAACAGTTTGATTGCTTTTTTATTGTGGCCGCTTTTGTTTTTTTTATTCATCAGTCAGGAAGATTATTTTCAGCTTAGTTTTTTGATGACCATCACGTGTGGGGTTTCGGCCATTATTATGGTGGGGGTTGGGAAATTGTTTGATCAACAACATCGCAAGACGTTGCTTAGAACTTCTGTTTTTGCAAATGTTTTGGCGATTTTGGGTCGATTTTCGTTGTTGTTTTTTCATCCGATTTTGTTTGTGTATGCGATGCAATCTTTTTATTCGTTTTCCGAGTCCATGTTGCAGTCCACGTTTGAGTCCTATTGGTATTCGTACAGTAAAACCACGAACACGATGTTTTTCACCATTCATCGTGAAGTGAATTATGCGTTGGGTCGATTTTTGATTGGCACGATTTTAGCGGTGGCGAGTGCGTTTTTTATGGATGAGAAAGGCTTGTGGCCGCTGTTCCTCCTTAGCATTCCGATGGTTTTGATTTATTTGAAAAAAGGGCAGGAGGATGCGTTGTTGAATCGTTGAAAATAGAAAATAATTATTTTAATTTTTTGTCATGATTAAAGCCTACGTTGCTCTTCTTTTATCCGTTTTTTTGTGGGGGATTAATTTTTCAATTACAAAAATTGGGCTTTTTGAGGTTGAACCGATTACGTTGGCTTTTTTAAGGTTTTTTGTGGCGTCAGTGCTTTTGGTGAGTGCGGTTTTTATTGTTCGGCGCGGCAAGGAGCTTAAAAAAGCATTTGTTCAAGATGCGTTGTTTTTTATGTGGCTTGGATTTTTGGGCGTTGCTTTGCTTTTTATTTTGGAAAATTTTGCATTGAAATATACCACTACGTCCGAAGCCTCTATTCTCATGAGTTGCGAGGTGCTTTTGATCGCTGTTCTTGCGTATTTTTTCTTGGGTGAAAAAATGAGCGGGTATAAAATGGGGGGAGTTGCCCTCGGGTTTTTAGGGATTTTTTTGGTGATGTTCAATCAAAAGGATTTTTTGAGTTTAATTCACTCTCAATCTTTTTTTGGAAATATTCTTGCCTTTTTTTCCTCCTTGATGTGGGGAATTTATACGATTATGAGCAAGAAGCGGGTTCAAAAATATGATCCCTTGGTAGTGGTGACCATGGCGTCTATTTTTGGGATGCTCTTTTTGTTTTTGGCTATGATTTTATTTGAAGGGTTGCCGGTGATTACGGAGTTTTCAATAAAGGCGTGGTTTGTGATTGCTTGGTTGGGCGTAATTGTTTCCGGCGTTTGTTATTATTTGTGGAATTATGCGCTTAAATATTTGGATGCGTCTAAGGCCGGAATTTATATGTTTTTGATGCCGGTGATTGCCACGGTTTTTGGGCTTTTGATTTTTGATGAAAAATTGACCCTGCAAATGGTGCTTGGTGCGGGGTTGGTTTTTGGAGGGATTTATTTGACGGAAAAAGCTTAGTACTCCGCAATAATGAACTCGTCTACAGGTTTAAAGCCGAGGGTTTCGTATACTTTTTGGGCCGGGGAGTTGTCGTTGCGTGTGAAGAGAAGGCCAGTTTTCCCTTGAGCCAAAAATGTTTTGCACAAGGCACTGACCACTTGTTTGGCGAGGCCTTGGTTGCGATATTTTTCTAGGGTGCCCACGCCCCCGATTTGAAAGTAGTTTTTTGAAAGGCCGCTGATATGCGCGGCGGAGATGATTTTTTTGTTTTTTCGGATGAGAAATTGTTCGTGCAGGATAATCCGATTCAGTTCATTTTTTGTGATGGGTGTTTTGATTCCTTCTTTAAACATGAGTCGCTCGAAGAGCACCAATTCTTTTCGGTCGGAATTTTTTGCCGTTTCTTCTGTCCCGGTTGAAAAGTCTTTGAAGTCTTTTTTTGAAAGTTTAAATACGGTTTCATGATTGATTTTTTTGGGTGTCATGTCGTGCTTTTTTTCGAGTTGGTCGATGATGATTTCCGCGTAACGACGAAAGCAAGCCAGGTCATCGAGTTTGTGTTTTTGTGCCATGAGATGGTCGGTCAAAGCGCGGACGATTTTTTCGTCTTGAGCGCTGATGTTTAGGTTTTTCCATTGGCCGAAGTAAACCGCGAGCCCGAGGAGTTTTTTCCCTTCAAACCAGCCATAAAAAGAGTTGGTTGCGAATGGATCTTCGGGCCGCTCAAAAACGCCGGTGATGAAGAGGTTTTCTTTTTCGCGCGGGTAGATGAAGTTTAGAATGAGTTGGCGGTCGGTTTGGGTGAGCGTGCGGATCATGGCTGTATTATAACTTTTCTACTGATCCAAATCCAACGAGCAGTCGATGCGAATTTGTTCTACAAAATCCCAGACATGGGAGACAAGAACCATGGCGCCTTTGTATTGGTCGAGGGCGTCGGCAATCACGGGGATATGGCGGAAGTTGATGTGGTTGGTGGGTTCGTCGAGGATCAGCAAGCCCGGTTCTTCCAAAACCAGTCGGGCAAAGGCCACCAAGCCTTTTTGCCCTTCGGAAAGACTGCCGATTTTGCGATGGATCACGTCGCCGGTGATTAAAAAACCCGCGGCAAGTGCTCGAATTTCTTGTTCCGTGTATTTGTCGGAAGCACTGTTCAGGGTGTTGAGAACCGTATCTTTGAAATCTAGGTTTGAAAAATCTTGGCGGTAGTATCCGACTTTGATCCCACGTTGAATTTTTGCTCCTTTGGCCGTGCCATTGGCCAGGGTTTCCAATAGCGTGCTTTTTCCGATTCCATTGGGCCCGGAAAGCAATAAATGTTGATTTTTTCGCAGGGAAACATCGGCTTTTTTTGAGAGGGCCTTATGATCTTTGTAAATGGTGCAATAATCGATTTTTAATATTTCTCCAATCATGTCCTCCTGTTCCGGGATCAAGAAAGGGCGGATGGTTTTATCTTCTCGTCGAACATCCACCATGGCTTCTTCCAATTCTTCTGCTTTTTCTTTCATTCGTTTGGCCACAAAACGTAATTTTCCTCCTTTGTGCGCAAAGACATTGGATTGATCTTTTTTGGCTTGAATTTCTTTTTCGAGGTTCGCGTTTTTCATGTTTTCTTTTTTAATTCGTGTTTTGATTTGTTCCACCACGTCGTAATAATTTCCCACATATTGTTCCACTTTTTTGGTGTGGACATCCAAGTATAAAACGCCATCGGTGAAGGCATTTAAAAAGTCGGCATCATGAGAAATCACAATGCAGGTTTTGGGCGAGCATTGGAGAAAATACGTGAGATGCGCGATGCCTTCGGGATCCAGATTGTTGGTGGGTTCATCCAAGAGTAAAAGGTCCGGGTTTTGAATCAGGGCGGTGGCGAGGAGCAGGCGAGCTTGTTGCCCCCCGGAAAAAGATTTGATGAGTCGATCGTGCGGGGCTTTTAAATTTACGATTTCCAAGACATTGTTGATGTAACGGCTGAGGTCGTGTTTTTTTTCGCTGAAACAACTTTGGAAAAATTGCTCCACCGTGAGGTCTCGATCTTTTTCTTGTATCACTTGGTGGGCGGTTCCAATGGTGCAACCCGGGAATACGTTAACCTGTCCGTGTTTGGGTTTATAGTCTCCTTTAATCAGTTTTAAAATCGTACTTTTCCCTGCGCCGTTTTGTCCCATCAATGTGATTTTTGCTCCTTCGCGTACGTTGAAATTCACTTCTTTTAGCAGTGGATTTTTTTCGTCAAAGCCAAAGGTGACTTCGTCGAAACTGATCGTGGTGTTGTTGGACATAAAATATTTAAAAGTGGCCGGTATTCTAGCGTCGTTAATCTGGCGTGTCAAAATAGATTTGCTGCACAGTAGGTTTAAATTAATTTGACAATGAGTTTTTGGGTCGCTAACATATCAATAATATTTGATATGTTTAAAATTACGGTGCTTCAAAATAAAGTTATTTTATCCTCGTTGAAAGCCTTAGGAAATCCGATTCGTCTGGATATTCTCAAGTGCCTTGTTTCGGGCGAACGATGTGTTTGTGTTTTGTTTGAAAAATTAAAATTGCCTCAGAATTTGGTTTCTCATCATTTGGCGATTTTAAGAAAAAGTGGGTTTATTAAGGCGCGAAAAGAGGGAAAGTGGGTTCATTATTCATTGAATCCGGTTCAGTTTGGTCGGTTGGGAAATTTTATGGGGAAATTTTCAATCGTGAAAAAGAAAAAATCCAAATGTTAAATTTTTATTTTTTAAACTAAAAAATTATGGCCACATATACGTATCAATGCTTGGAATGTGAAAATACGTTCGATGTTCAAGCCACGATTCAGGAAAAAGAAGAAGGCAAGGGCGCTCAATTCATTTGCCCGAAATGCCACTCCAAAAAGATTAAACAGAAATTTTCCGTGGTGCGTTTTATTGGGAATATTTTTAAGGGCGACGGGAATGGGGCAGGGTGTTGCTCGGAGAAAAAGAGTTGTTGTTGCAAATCTAAAAAGGGGCCCGGCGGTTGTTGTTAATTTTTATAACTATTTTTGCTTATGTTTCAAACGTTTGCCGATTGGTGTGTTTATTCTGTTTTTGGGCTCGATTCCGCTACGAAAGTGGGGACCAGTGTTCATTTTTTTGTTTACGATACGATCAAGATTTATGTTTTGGTGCTCGTGATTGTAGGGGTGATTGCATTTCTCCGAACTTTTTTGCCGCCCCATAAAATTAAAGAGGCGCTGGGGAAACAAAAATTTGGGATCGGTAATCTCGCGGCTTCCATGCTGGGTGCGGTTACGCCGTTTTGTTCCTGTTCTTCGATTCCTTTGTTTGTTGGATTTTTGAAGGCGGAAGTGCCGTTGGGCATTGCTTTTTCTTTTATCATCACGTCGCCGTTGGTGAATGAAGTGGTTTTTGTGTTGATGGGCGGAACGTTTGGTTGGAAAATTGCGTTTTTGTATGCCTTGTTCGGGATTGTGTTGGGCGTGGTTGCCGGGCTGATTTTGGGAAAAATGAAACTCGAAAAAGAAGTGATTTTAAGTAAAGGTGGAGCAAAAGGGGAAAGTTTGCACTTGGATTATTTACCTAAAAGTTTTGAGGGGAAAATTCAGTTTGCTTTGCATGAGAGTTTTAAGACCTTTAAAAAACTGTGGTTGGTTATTGCGATTGGAGTGGGGGTCGGGGCTGCGATTCACGGGTATGTTCCGGCGGAATTTTTCCAGCAATATCTTGGAGTGAATTCGTTGTTAGCGGTTCCGATTGCCACGTTGATCGGAATCCCGATTTATGCCGGGTGTTCCAGTTTGGTGCCGGTTGTTTTTGCCTTGGTGGGACAGGGGATTCCGTTGGGCACAGCCTTGGCTTTTATGATGGCGATCGCGGGGTTGTCTTTACCGGAAGCGATCATGTTGAAAAAAATCATTTCATTTAAATTGTTGGCATTGTTTTTTGGAATCGTTGCCGTGGGGATTGTTTTGATCGGGTATTTGTTTAATATGATTGCTCTATAAAACGGGCTTGATCTGCCGCAAGAGTTTTTAATGAGATTTTTTTGAAAGGATAGCCACTTTATAGGTTTGCTATCTAAAATTTAAAGGACTATATTATATATTTACGGTCTCTTAGTTTAACCTTAACCAAATTTTTTATGCTTTGGACCATTTTCGTCATTCTTTTGGTGTTGTGGGTGCTTGGATTGGTAAGCTCCTATACGTTGGGGGGATATATTCATATTTTATTGATCATTGCGGTGGTTGTCCTTTTGATAAGGATCATTCAAGGACGCAAGATCTTAAGCTGATTTTTTAGAGACTGAAAAGAATAATGCTACAGACAAGCTCCTTTTTGTCCTGTATATTAGGCGTCTAGTATTTTTATTAACCCAATATAATGTTTAAAAAATCAAATCAACGCACTCCGTTTTGGCAAAAGAGGGAGGAAGGCTCGGATAGAGGAGGAGACAGAGGTTTTGGCCGAGGTTCAGATCGAGGGCCCAGAATGGAAATGCATCAGGCCACGTGTGCGGAATGCGGAGAATCTTGTGAAGTTCCTTTTAAGCCTACCGGAAGCCGTCCGGTTCTTTGCAGAGAATGTTTTAAGGGAAGCCAAGGGGAATCTCGTCCTTCTCGTTCGTTCGGAGGGGACCGATCCTTTGGTGGAGATCGATCTTCCGGCGGAGACCGATCGTTTGAGGATCGAAAAATGTACAAGACGCAATGCGCGACGTGCCGAGAGGAATGCAGTGTTCCTTTTCAACCCAAGCCGGGCCGAGCGATTTATTGCCGAGATTGTATGGGAAAAAATGAGGGAGGTCGTGATTTCCGTGCGCCGAGAGAAGAGAGAAGAGGGGGTGAAACCAAAGGTTGGTCTCTCACCAAGGATCAGTTTGAAATGTTGAACAATAAAATGGACAAAGTTTTGAAGCTTTTACAGGTTGCGCAGCCCAATATTGTCGCTTTTGTGAAGAAAGAAGAGTCTTCTTTGAAAGAAGTGGCGAAAAAAGAGATCGCGAAGAAAGAGGTTTTGGTCAAAAAAGAGGAACCGATGAAAAAAGAAATGGTGAAAAAGGAGATCGTAAAGAAAGAGCCCGTGAAAGTCGAAAAAAAGCCGATCAAAATGCTTAAAGAAAAACCGGTTTTGGCTAAGGCCGTGAAAATTCCGGTTGTGAAAGCCAAAGTCACGAAGGCTCCGGCCAAAAAGGCTAAAGCCAAGGCGGTTCGCAAAAAGGCGTAGAAAGAGCGGAGTTTAAGTTTGTACTAAAAAAGGGTTGAATCCTTGCGGTTCAGCCCTTTTAAATTTCCATTGTTTGGATTTTTTCCTTATTTCTGGTCTTTTTTTTGCTTTTTTTTCTTATTTTTTTCTTTGTCTTTTTTGCCTCTGTTGTCTCCTTTGCCCATGGTTTGTTGTGTTAAAAAATATTGGAGGGGAACGAAATCTGACCTGGCGGATGATATATGAGATTGGATTAAAAGGGAAGGTTTTACTATGAGTGTTTTTTACTCTATTAGTTTTAAAATCGAGTAACGTAAAGATTTTTAAGATTGCTATGGTCCAGATTTTATGGTAATGTTCAGTTTCGGATTCGGGCCCGCATGTAATTAAAACAGGAATGACGGATGCAGGGGCCATTCAAAAAACTGCAGAGGATGCTTTTGCATCGCTCAGTAATTAACAACTTCAAAAATGATAGAAAAATTTCTACCAGTTTTAGTGTTGGCGAGTACGTTAGCCTCAAGCGCTTGTGTGGATCCGAAGAGTGCGGATACGACGGATACGGCATATCTTGATACCGGCGAGTCGCCTGATCCGCCCGATCCGCTTGGTTCGCTTGAGGGGGTAATTTCCTACGTTAGAGAGAGCTGTGGTTGGGTTTCACAGCAATGGCATGGAGAAGATCCTACACTCAATTGTGGACCTGCCTCTCTTTTAATATCGGCAGCTTGCGTGAAGGGCACAGATCCTTCCGAGGAAGATCTAAAGAACAGCCTTGATTATATGGATGCAAATGCATGGGCAACTGGTTACGGTGGATCCGGGGGGGAAGAGGAAGGCTATCCTGGCTCATATACATCCGGGAGTGATCTAGTTGCTACTATGGAGGGCTACTACCGCGCCGATGCCATGTTAGTTGGTGATAATTATGGGGAGTGGGGTTTCGGTGAAAATTATGGGAATGCCGTAGCTCTTTCAGACCTTTTAGATGATGTCCGAAATGGCTATCCTCCGATTATTGCAACGGTTTCTCAGGGCTTGCGACCGACCGGTGATGAGATGGTGGCTGATGGGACGCCTCATTATATGGTTTTAATGGGCGCGTTTTTAGACGAGGACGGGATTTGGTATGTTGTTTTACATGATCCGAATCCCTATCCTAAGGATCGGGAATACGGTGAACTCCACGCATATACTTTAGATTCGTTTATTTGGCCTGAGCATGCAGCTATTCGATCTTCTCCTACGTTATGAAAAACTACTTTGCTCCAATTTTTTCTCTTATTTTGACCGCTTGTGTTGAAAATAGCCCTGTAAAGGATGAAAATGTTTTTGTAAATAAGTGTGATACTTCCGCTTTTCGAGCTCGGTATAGTGCGGCTGTTCAAAAGGCTATTGAAATTCCCATTTGCATTCATACGGTTTACCCTGACGAAGTTACAAGAGCCTCTTTAGAAGTGGAGGGTACCCAAGAAGTGGAGAGTACCGATGAAGCTTACACGCGTATTTATGTAGAGTACTTCAATACTTTCATGGCTGCTGTATATCATCCTCTCACAGGTGAACAAATTAGATTGGATACGAAGATTTGGGTCTATGAATTTGCCCCGAGGGACATAATTGTAGACGCTGAATGGGGGAACGTGAATGCTTATTCAGACTCAGATCCTGCGGGGCTGACAGTGCGTCATGATCTTGCAGTCTCAAATAATACTGAAGGATGTGAGAACTTGTACATTATTAAGAATGACGTTCTATCTCCGGATAAGTTGTTCGGTTATGCAACGTTTCCAGACAATGCTCCTCAGGATAATTATATCCTGCTCTGGGATACTGACGAGGGGGATACTGACAGCAGTAAGATTGCTCACGAGTTTGGCCATGTTTTGGACCTTTCGCATACGGATGCGACTGGTGGAGATCATGTAGATGATACACCCTATGATCCCGGCGAGGACTACTGCGACATCGAGGCGGATCCTAATACTGGCGAGGTTTTTGGAACTTGCGACGCGCCTTATGAGGAATACGGCCCGGATTTGCCGTTGGACAACATTATGGCTTCCTACGCGCGGAGATATGTTTTTACGGTACAACAAATCGAAAGAATGCACTGTACGTGGAATCTGTATGAGGACAATATTTTCCCACATTACTACTATTGAAACAGTTTTGTTAATTATAAATTCCAAAAATAACCTGTCTTAAAACAAGTTATTTATTTCTGTAAAGTATTGGCTCGGCCTGGTGTACGATATCCGAACGTGGTTCAAAGAGCCAGTGGTTTTTAATGAGCGCTTGTTATATGATTGAAATATGAACGTACACGAACATCATGAATCGCATGAACATGAGCATCACGATCATTCCGAGCACGAACATCACAATGCTCACGTCTCTGCGCACGAAGAACATGGCGGTCATGGAGGACATTCTCCAACCATGGGAATGGAGGGACATGATCATCATCAAATGATGATTGATGATTTTAAAAAACGATTTTGGGTGTCTGCTCTTCTCACACTTCCTGTTTTGGTGTTCTCTCCCATGATTCAGGGATTTTTCGGATATGAATTATTGCTTCCCGGGAATGCCTATTTTTTGTTGAGTCTTTCCTCTTTGGTTTATTTTTGGGGAGGATGGCCTTTTTTAAAAGGATGTTGGGTTGAAATAAAAAGTAAAGGGCTTGGAATGATGACTCTTATTTCGATGGCCATCAGTGTGGCCTATTTTTATAGCTCAGCCACGGTGTTTGGTTTGCCTGGGGAAGATTTTTTTTGGGAGTTGGCAACGTTGATCGATATCATGTTGTTGGGTCATTGGCTTGAGATGAAATCGGTTTTGGGGGCTTCCAAAGCGTTGCAATTGTTGGTCAGCATGATGCCTGCTGAAGCTCATCGTGTTGGAAAGGAAGGGCATGTGGAAGATATTCAACTCGAAGATTTACAACAAAACGATACGATTTTGGTGAAACCCGGAGAAAAAGTTCCGGCAGACGGGATTGTGACGGAAGGGGAGAGCTATTTGAATGAATCCATGCTCACCGGCGAATCAAAGCCTGTTAAAAAAGAAGTGGGGATGAAAGTCATCGGGGGTTCTATCAATGGGAATGGTTCTTTGAAAATTAAGGTTGAACACACGGGGAAAGACAGCTATCTCAATAAAGTAATCACGTTGGTTCAGGAGGCGCAAAAGTCAAAATCCAAAATGCAGAATCTTTCGGATAGGGCGGCCAAATGGCTTACTTATATTGCTTTGATTATCGGGTTTGGAACGTTGGCGGTTTGGTTGGCGCTTGGGTTTCCTTTTGTGTATGCCTTGGAGCGGATGGTTACGGTCATGGTGATTGCGTGTCCTCATGCGTTGGGGTTAGCTATTCCACTTGTTGTGGCCATATCTACGGCGATTTCAGCTCAAAACGGTTTATTGATAAGAAATCGAACAGCATTTGAAGAATCGAGGAAAATCACCACTCTTTTATTTGATAAAACCGGGACGCTCACTCGGGGCGATTTTGGGGTTACACGAATTGAATCTGTTTCAACTCATTATTTTTCTCCTGAAATTCTTCGACTCGCCAGTGCATTAGAACAAAGTTCGGAGCATCCCATTGCCGTTGGAATTATGAATAAAATAAAACAAGAAAAAATTCCCGTTCCTTCCTTGGAACATTTTGTCGCCATCCCCGGAAAAGGAGTGGAAGGGAAGGTGGAGGGCAAAGAAATTAAAGTGGTGAGTCCCGGATATTTGAAAGATAAAAATATTGAGATTCCGAAAGGGGCTTTTGGTCATGGGGCGGAAACCGTAGTTTTTGTTTTTATTGATAATGTTTTGGCGGGATATGTTGCTTTGGCGGATTCAATACGACCTGAAAGTGCCGAGGCGATTCGTGTTTTTAAAAAGAATAAAATTAAAGTCATGATGGCCACCGGCGATAATGAAGGCGTGGCAAAGGCGGTGAGTGATGAGTTGGGGTTGGATGGTTATTATGCCGGAGTGTTGCCTCATCAAAAAGTGGAGATTGTTAAGGAGCTTCAGGCAAAAGGTGAATTTGTGGCCATGACAGGGGATGGCGTGAATGATGCTCCTGCCTTGGCGCAGGCCGATGTGGGGATTGCGGTTGGTTCCGGTACGGATGTGGCTGCCGAAACCGCGGATATCATTCTTGTGAACAGTAATCCTCAAGACATTGCCAAGCTTATTTTATTCGGGAAAGCCACGTACAATAAGATGATCCAGAATTTGATTTGGGCTACCGGATATAATGTTATCGCGATTCCTCTTGCGGCGGGTGTGTTTTACTCTTTTGGGTTTACTCTAGGGCCTGCGTTGGGGGCTGTTTTCATGAGCTTAAGCACTATCATTGTGGCCATCAATGCTCAACTTTTGAGAAAGAGCATAAGCAAATAGGGATGGCAACGGAATTATTACTTTTTTCCCATGGAACTCTGTATCCTTTGGATATATTTATATGTTTAAACCCTTTTAACCATGATGGATTACAATATGATGAGTGGAGTGAACGGGAGCGGGATGATGGCTTTTTCTTGGGTCACGTATGTTTTAGTAGTGACTTTTTTGGTTTTAGGAGTGATTGCTTTTGCGAAATATATTGGGAAAAAATAAAGTTCTAAATACAGCTTTTTAAAATTTCCATACTCTCTCGTGGGTTTTGAATTTTTTTAAGGCAAATGGTTTCTTGATATCCTCCAGAGGCCGAGGCGCTTAAAAGGATATCTCCATAGTGAAACAGTTTTCCAAAAAGTCCCTGATTGATTTGAATCTCACGGATGTTTTTAAGATCGAATAATTTTTCTTTTGTGCTAAAAAATCCTTTTCGCTCAATTAGTTTTTTATCGGCATAATCGATGAAGTATTTATGAGACAGCCAGTGCAGGAGCACGAGCAATAGTAAAAATAGTTGGAGAATAGATTTGATTATGTGAAGGGAAAGCAGGAAAAGATTTAAATGATAGAAATGGTCTGATCCCATGTTTTCTTTCAGTAAAAAAATATCGACAAAAGTATAGGCAAGGCTTGATAAAAATAAGATTAGGAATAGCTTGAAAATTAAAATAAACAAGCTGTCACTTATGGGTTCCATTTTTCTGAAGAAAGATTGATCCATGGGAAATTTTTTCATTAATGTAACCTCTGTATAACTCAACTATGAGGAAAATCAAATGGATGTGCCAAGAATAAAAGGGTTGGTTTGGTTTGAAACTAAAACTAAAAAGATCGAATTCAATTGATGATTCGGGTGTTTTTTAACCTGTAAAGTGTTGGCTCCCGGGGTCGGATTCGAACCGACGACCAATTGGTTAACAGCCAACTGCGCTACCACTGCGCTACCCGGGATTAGTAATGTGAAAGATGGGGAAATGAAGGGGAGCGCACTTCGCTGGCGCTTCGTGTGTGGGGGAGCCCCTTCGTTTCGTTGTGCGAAACTGCGGGGCTACTATAAAGAACTTGTTTTAGTTTTTCAACGTTTTTCACGGCAATGGGTGTGGGGGAGAGGCTTTAATCTGTATTTGACGTTGGTTAAGTCTATTTCATTTGACAATGTCCCATCTTTTATTTTCCAGTCAAATCAATAAGTATTGATTTTTTCTGTGGATTGTTGCTACCCTAATGCGGTTGTCTTCATTTTTTAATTTTTTATTCCTTTTTTATATGGACAAGAATTTCTTTGTAGCGTTCACCATTGCGATCGGCGGAAGCGCCCCAGCCATCGGAATCGGACTTTTAGCGTCTAAAGCCATGGAAGCGATCGGCCGCAACCCGGAAGCCGCAGGTGTGATCCAAACCGCTATGATTTTGGCCATCGCGTTCTGCGAAGCCATCGCCATTTACTCTTTGGTTATTGCTTTGATCATCAAATTCGTTTAATTCGTCATCCGTTCATCTTTTTTTAATTTTTTATTCATCATTATTATGGACAAGAATTTCTTTGTAGCGTTCACCATTGCGATCGGCGGAAGCGCCCCAGCCATCGGAATCGGACTTTTAGCGTCTAAAGCCATGGAAGCGATCGGCCGCAACCCGGAAGCCGCAGGTGTGATCCAAACCGCTATGATTTTGGCCATCGCGTTCTGCGAAGCCATCGCTATTTACTCTTTGGTCATTGCTTTGATCATCAAATTCGTTTAATTCGTCACTCGTTAAATTTTTGCTCCTATGGAACTCATTGAAAAACTAGGAATTGATGTAAAACTTTTACTCACTCAAATCGTGACGTTTGTTGTATTGCTCACGATTTTGACGTATTTGATTTATAAGCCGATTTTGAATTTGCTCGACAAACGCAAGTCCATGATTGAGAAAAATGTGGAAGACACGCGCCGCATCGAGGAACGATTGGCGCAATTGGAAAAAGAACGCGCTGAGGTTTTGGCTGAGGCCTCCAAAAAAGCCATGGCTGTGATTGAACAAGCTAAGGCGCATGGAGAAGAGGAACGTGAAAAGATTCTCGCCAATACCAAGAAGGAAGTTTCTATGATTGCCACGCGTTATCGTGCGGAACTTAATGCGGAAAAGACGCAAATGGTGCGTGAAGTGAAAAAAGAAGTGGCTGAACTCATTGTAAAGAGTTGCGAGAAAATTTTACGAAAAGAATTCGCGACCGCGGATCAAAAACGTTTGGAAGGAGCGATCAAGGAAGAATTGGCCGGGGTTCGTAGATAATTTTTTGTATCTGTCTTATATATAAAGTATGAAAATTTCGATCCAAAAATATGCGAAAGCCCTTGCCGAGGCAGTGCACGAAGGCGATGACGCCCAAAAAACCGCGAATCGCATGCAAAATGTGTTGCGTGTTTTTGTCCGCCGTAAACAGGGAAAACTCATCAAACGATTTCCCGGCATATTTAAGGAGGTTTGGTTGGCCAAGCGCGGGATTGTGGAAGTGCGCGTGACCCTTCCGTATGAGCCCTCTCAAGAAGAAGAGAAAGATCTTACTCGTTTGATCGGAGAAGCGTTGGGGAAAAAGGTGGTGCTCGCGGTTAAGGCCGATAAGCATGTGCTCGGGGGAATGAAGCTTGAATTCGGAGACAGTGTGGTGGATGGAACGGTTCGAACTCGTTTGGATACGCTTAAAAATAATCTTATTAATTCCTAATTTCAAAACTATGCAGGTCAAAGATCAAATTTTAGACTCCCTTAAGGAGCAAATTGAAAAATTTCAATCCGCCGCCAAAGTGGAAAAAGTGGGACACGTCCTCGAAGTCGGGGATGGAATCGCCCGCATCGTTGGCATTGCGGACGTGGCGTCGCAAGAAATGGTCCATTTTGCCAATGGGCAAGTGGGCGTGGCGTTGAATCTTGAAGAAGACAGCGTGGGCGCCATTATTCTCGGAAGCGACAAAGGTATTAAAGAAGGCGATGAAGTTCGCACTACAGGCAAAATTTTGTCCGTGCCGGTGGGGGAGGCGTTGATCGGGCGCGTGGTGGATCCTCTCGGGAACCCACAAGACGGAAAAGGCGAAATTAAAACCGATACATTTTATCCGATTGAAAAGATTGCGCCTCGTGTCATCAAACGCAAAGGCGTGAACACTCCGGTTCAAACCGGGGTAAAAGCCGTGGATTCCATGATTCCGATTGGTCGAGGACAACGCGAGCTCATCATTGGTGATCGTCAAACCGGAAAAACCGCGATTGCGATTGATACCATCATCAACCAGAAAAGTGAAAACATGATTTGTGTGTACGTGGCCATTGGACAAAAAGAATCCAAGGTCGCGAAAATTGTGGCGGAGTTGGAAAAGAACGGAGCCATGGATTATACGATTGTGGTTCGTACCTCGGCTTGTGATCCTGCGTCTCTCACGTATCTTGCCCCGTTTGCCGGGTGCGCCATGGGTGAATATTTCTTGGATAAAGGAAAAGATGTGCTTGTGGTGTACGACGATTTATCCAAGCACGCTTGGTCTTATCGTGAAATTTCTTTGTTGCTCCGACGCCCTCCGGGTCGTGAAGCGTATCCCGGGGACGTGTTTTATCTCCACTCTCGTTTGTTGGAACGTGCTTGTAAATTGGATGAAAAATACGGCGGAGGTTCTCTCACTGCGTTGCCAATCATTGAAACGCAAGCCGGAGACGTGTCCGCGTACATTCCGACCAATGTCATTTCCATCACAGACGGGCAAATTTTCTTGGAATCCGATTTGTTTTATAAAGGAGTTCGCCCGGCCTTGAACGTGGGTATCTCGGTTTCTCGTGTGGGATCTGCGGCTCAGACCAAAGCCATGAAAAAAGTGGCCGGCCGTTTGAAACTTCAACTCGCTCAATATCGTGAACTTGCGGTGTTTGCTCAATTCGGTTCCGATCTTGACGAAGCCACGCAAAGACAACTCAATCAAGGCGATCGTCTTTCGGAAATTTTGAAGCAAAAACAATACGCTGCGGTTCCGGTGGAAAAGCAAGTCGTGATTTTGTACGCCGGGATCAATGATTATTTGGCAAAAGTGCCGGTGGCCAAGGTCAAAGAATATGAAGAAAAATTATACACCTGGTTCGATGCCAAGTATTCTCCGCTTTTGAAGGATATTAAAACAAAGAAAGAGCTCACGGCCGACATTGAAGAACAACTTAAGAAAGCATTGGCTGAGTTCAATTCTGAAATTACTTTTGAATAACTTAAAATTTCATGGGAAATTCCATTAAAGACATTCGAAGGAAAATCAAATCCATTCGCTCCACGCGCCAGATCACCAAGGCTATGGAGTTGGTGGCCACGTCCAAGATGAAAAAAGCGGTCGACAATGCCGTGAATCTGCGTTCGTACGGATATTCGGCCATGAATATTTTGGCAAAATTATCCAAAAAGCAAAAAGATTCTCATCCGTATTTAAAGGATCGTGACGTGAAAAACGTTTTGGTTTTATTGTTCACCACGGATAAAGGGTTGTGCGGAGGGTTGAATACCAATTTGTTCCGCAAAACCACGCATCTCATCGCTTCGCTTGAGAAGGATTATCCGCAAGCCGCGATTCATTTTGTGACCTCGGGTCGAAAAGGCGCGGACTTTTTGCGACGTATGGGCAAGACCGTGGACATGGCTTTTCCCGCCTATTCCGTGCATCCCAAGTTTTCCGATATTTTTCCATTGAGCCGCACTGCGCTTAAAGGGTTTGATAAAGGCAATTACGATCAAGTGTATGTGATTTATCCGGATTTTGAATCCATGTTGTTGCAAAAACCCGTGGCGCGCCGATTGTTGCCGTTTTCCCCCGTCGTTTTCGAACAAATGTTGAGTGAATTGGGTTCCAAATTCACAAAAATTGCAGCGCCGGTGGAAAAAGACATCGATTATAAACTCGAGCCTTCTCCGTATTACATTGCGCAAAACATCATTCCTCAGTTGATTGAAGTCCAATTGTATCAAGCCGTTTTGGAAACCGCGGCATCCGAGCACAGCGCTCGCATGGTGGCCATGCAAAATGCCACCAAGGCGGCGGATGATTTGTTGTCGGATTTTGTTTTAACTTACAATCAAGTGCGTCAGGGCGCGATCACGGCGGAAATCGCTGAAATCGCTTCCAGCTCTGCCGCCATCGGATAATTTTATTTTCAAAAATTTTCACTTTTTAACTTTCTTATTTTTATGCCAGGCAAAGTTACAAAAATCATTGGAGCTGTCGTCGACTGTTCATTCGAAGGGGAAGAACTTCCGCGATTGTATGATGCGTTGGAGGTAAAAATTGGGGAAACCACCCTGGTTCTTGAAACCCAACAGCATTTGGGAGGGAATGAGGTGCGCACCGTGGCCATGGGAACCACCGATGGTCTCAGGCGCCATCAAGATGTGACGAACACCGGAGCCCCGATTTCAGTGCCTGTGGGCCCGGAAACGTTGGGTCGCATGTGCGATGCTTTGGGCACGCCGCTCGACGATCTTCCGGTAGTGAATTCCAAGAAAAAATATCCGATTCATCGCCCCGCGCCTTCGTTTGCCGAGCAATCCACCAAAACCGAAATTCTTGAAACCGGAATTAAAGTCATCGACCTCATCTGTCCGATCATTAAAGGAGGAAAAGTGGGGTTGTTTGGGGGAGCCGGAGTGGGAAAAACGGTCGTGATTATGGAACTCATTCGTAACATTGCTCAGGAACACGGAGGACTTTCCGTATTTGCCGGGGTCGGAGAACGCAGTCGTGAAGGAAATGATCTTTACTACGATATGAAAGGATCCGGCGTTTTGGAAAAAACATCGTTGGTTTTCGGACAAATGAACGAACCCCCTGGCGTTCGTCAACGTGTGGCTTTGACCGGAGTGACCATGGCTGAATATTTCCGTGATGAAGCCGGACAAGATGTGCTTTTATTCATCGATAACATCTTCCGTTTCACTCAGGCCGGGTCTGAGGTGTCCGCTCTCTTGGGTCGTATTCCTTCTGCTGTGGGTTACCAACCGACATTGGCCACGGAAATGGGAGCGCTTCAAGAACGCATCACTTCCACCAAAAAAGGATCCATCACTTCCATCCAGGCTGTGTACGTGCCTGCCGATGACTTGACCGATCCCGCACCTGCCACCACGTTCGGTCACTTGGATTCTACGGTCGTGTTGTCTCGTGCTTTGTCTGAATTGGGAATTTATCCTGCCGTTGATCCTCTCGATTCCACGTCTACGATTTTGGATCCCGCGATTGTGGGAGAAGAGCACTACACCGTGACTCGTGGCGTGCAACGCATTCTTCAACGCTACAAAGATTTGCAAGATATCATCGCCATCTTGGGTATGGAAGAATTGTCCGAAGACGATAAACTCACGGTGCGCCGCGCTCGTAAGATTCAAAAATTCTTATCTCAGCCGTTCTTCGTGGCTGAAACCTTTACCGGACATCCCGGGAAATACGTGTCGCTCAGCGAGACGATTCGAGGATTTAAAGAAATTCTTGAAGGCAAATGGGACCACATGGATGAAGGCGCCTTCTACATGAAAGGCGGGATTGATGATGTGAAATAATTTAAATATTTTTATTTTTTCTGATGAGCAAAACCTTTGAACTCAAAATCGTTACGCCGGAAAAGGTCCTGTACAAGGACATCGTGGAGAGTGTCTCTGTGATGACGGCCGAAGGGGAAATCACGGTGATGGCGAATCATTTGCCCATTATTTCCGCGATTGTGCCCGGTGAATTACGTATTAAAAAAGACGGAGCAATCACTTTCTTTTCTGTGACGCGCGGAGTGTTGGAAATGGATGGCAAGACCGTGACCTTGCTTACCGATGCGGCGGAACGGGCGGAAGCGATTGATGAAAAACGTGCGGAAGAAGCTCGTGTGCGTGCTCAAACCTTGATGGCTGAAAAACGTGGCGATGTGGAAGGGTATGCGGATGCCGTGGCGGAAATGGAACGTGCGCTTTCTCGTGTTCGTATTGCTCGAAAACGTCGACATGGTTCTTCGTCCTTTGATTCTCGTTCTTCATGAAAAATGTCCCCAACAATAATGATAATGATGGAAAAGTGTGGTCCGCGTATCAACTCGCGCTGACCCTTGGGTACATGATTGTGATTCCTATGCTTTTGTTCGGAGTTGGAGGCGTGTTGCTTGATAAGCATTTCGATAGTTATCCTTTGTTCGTTTTCATCGGGTTTTTGTTCGCTCTTACGTCGTCTATGTTCGTGGTTTATACCAAGACCAAGGACATCGTGGTCCAAGGTATGCCTCAAAAGCCAAAATCTAAAATCGAAAAACCAAATCTGAAACCTTAACTTAATAACGCTCGACTCTAACATGTCCAATACGTTTGTTCCCCCAACACTCGCTTCAGAAACTATTTTTCACATCGGTACGTTTGAGGTTCGAAATACCTTGATCACCGCGGTGATGACGTTGGTTTTTTTGACGATTATCGCCTTGCTCGTGCGTCGTAAAAAATACGCCATGGTTCCGTCCGGGATTCAAAATGTTGTGGAAGCGTTGATTGGCGGTTTTTTTGATTTTTTTGCCGGGGTGATAGGGGATCGTGAAAAGGCGAAAAAGTTTTTTCCGTTGGTGGCCACGATTTTTTTCTTTGTATTGATTTCCAACTGGATGGGGCTTTTTCCCGGATTCAGCAGTATTGGGATTTGGGAAGAACACGAAGGGCATGAAATGTTTGTGCCGGTGTTTCGTTCTACGTTTGCCGATGTGAATATGACCTTTGCGCTCGCGCTCATTTCCGTGACCGCGTGTCAGGTTTTTGGGTTTTCGTTGTTGGGATTTAAAGGATATGCGGGCAAGTTTTTTGTGAATCCGTTTCGTGATCCGATCGGGTGTTTTGTGGGTTTGCTTGAGATCCTTTCCGAATTCGCCAAGATGATTTCCTTCACCTTTCGTCTTTTCGGTAATGTGTTTGCCGGAGAAGTGTTGTTGGCCGTTATCGCGTTCCTGTTGCCGTGGTGGTTGCCGGCATCCTTGCCGTTTTACGGTTTGGAGGTTTTCGTCGGATTTATCCAGGCGTTGGTGTTTTCCTTTTTGACGCTTATTTTCTTGAAAGTTGCGACCACGGGGCATGGAGGTCATGAGGCGCATGAAGGGGCCACGCACGGAGCGTAGTGGAGTGACTTTGGGTAAAATGTTGAATATCAGTAATGGCTGAAGATTTTTTCGTGGGTGGGAATAATACGTTTTTTAAAATTAAAACGGCTTATTTAAGCTAAAAATTGAGGCAAAAACTCTGCCAGGGCGGGATAGTTAACGAAACTTGGTTGAAGAATATTTTCTTTTAAATCTGTAAAAGTTTCTTTTTTGTGTCATTTTCTCGTGTATGAATAAAAAACATGAGAAATCTTCCTGCTGTAGTGCTCCTA